>NZ_JBZFUM010000030.1:0-26857 GCF_058314535.1 Streptococcus sp. ELY_125
TTATAATCTGGCTTTTCTTTGTGAAACATGGCCTTACCTCACAAACTGTTTTCTTTTAGTATACTCCTAAACAGAGCAAAAAGCTCTTAGAAATGTAATTCCAAGAGCTTTGTCTTCAGTCTGAACAGGTCTAGTAGACCTGTTTAATTGAGAAATAAAGCTTGTAAAACAAGGGTCAAAATGCTCCTGCTCCAGTGGACTTTGGCAGTCTGGGATAGACTGCCAAAGCCTGCCACCTAAAAACAAGAAAGTGGCAGAGGCCTGATCCTTAAAATAAGAGAGTGGGGAAAATCAAAATCGTGATTTTACCACGATTTACTGATTAAGTCCCACTCTCTTTCAAATATTAGTTTTTTACCATATGTTAGGATAAAAAGCTTATTTTACAAGGAATCGTAGAGTTTTTTGGCATTATCAACTGTAAAACCATACTCCTCAAAGATTTTGCCACCTGGTGCCGAAGCTCCCCAAGTATCAATGGTCAAGGTCTTGCCTGCTAGGCCGACATATTTACCCCAGCCCAAGCTCGCACCAGCTTCAATCGCCAAACGTTTGGTTACAGCCGCTGGGAGAACACTTTCTTTGTAGATGGCATCTTGTTCATCAAAAATATTTTGTGCCGGCATGGAAACCACACGCACGTGTTTGCCTTCAGCTTCTAGAGCTGCCTGTGTATCCAAAGCCAACTTCACTTCAGAACCTGTCGCAATGATGATACCATCCAAATCACCCTTGGCTTCTGACAGAACATAAGCCCCCTTGTTGATACCGTCTGCTGCCTTTTCTTTGGTACCCTCTAAGACAGGCAAGCCTTGACGGGTCAGAACCAACATGGTTGGACGGTCAGTTTCAGCCAAAGCTCGCTGCCAAGCAGCGTTGGTCTCGTTACCATCAGCTGGCCGGATCACATTGAGATTTGGCATGGAGCGGACACTAGCCAATTGTTCAACTGGCTCATGGGTAGGGCCATCTTCACCAACGGCAACTGAATCATGCGTCATCACATAGACAGTCGGCAGGTTTTGTAGGGCCGCCATCCGAACAGCAGGCAGGAGATAGTTTGAGAAGACAAAGAAAGTGCCGCCATAAACACGCGTACCGCCATGCAGAGCAATCCCATTCATAGCTGCCGCCATGGCAAATTCCCGTACACCAAACCAGATGTTCCGACCAGCATAGTTATCTGCCTGAAAATCAGTTTCAGCCTTAACCATGGTATTGTTAGAAGCCGATAAATCAGCCGAACCACCCCAGAAATTAGGAAGCTGCGCTGAGATTTGCTGAATTGCGGACTGACTAGAAACCCGGCTAGCCACTGCTGTACCAAGCTCATGAGCTTCCAGCTCAACGGACTCTGGCTGACCGGCAAAAGCTGCCTTATACTCAGCTGCCAGTTCTGGATAAGCTTTTTCATATTCACTGAACTTGGTAGCCCAAGCATTTTCAGCCGCTTCACCGCGGAATTGGATTCCAACTTCAAAGCGACGTTTAACCTCATCAGGTACAGTAAAGGCAGGATAATCATAGCCCCATGCTTTCTTAGCATAGTCAATACCTTCTTGTCCTAGCGGTGCCCCATGTACAGCTGACGTTCCTTGTTTTTCAGCACCGAACCCGATAACTGTTTTGACTTCAATGATTGATGGCTTATCCTTTTCAGCCTTAGCAGCTTCAATAGCAGTCGCGATAGCTTCAAGATCATTGCCATCTTCTACTAAAATATGCTGCCAGCCATAAGCTTCAAATTTGCCCTTAATATCATCCGTAAAAGTCATTGAAGTTGGGCCATCGAGAGAAATATCATTGGAATCGTAGAGCAAGATCAGCTTACCTAGTTTGAGGTGACCTGCCAAACTTGCTGCTTCCTGACTAACCCCTTCCATCAGGCAGCCATCACCATTAAGAGCATAGGTGTAATGATCAACAATATCAAAATCAGGCTTATTAAATTTAGCAGCTAGATGGGCTTCTGCCATAGCCATACCAACAGCGTTAGCAATCCCCTGACCGAGCGGACCGGTGGTCGCTTCAACACCATCGGTATGTCCCACTTCTGGGTGGCCTGGCGTCTTAGAACCCCATTGTCGGAAATTTTTCAGATCATCCATGCTGACATCATAACCGGATAAGTGCAAGAGACTGTAGAGTAGGGCGCTACCGTGACCAGCAGATAAAACAAAGCGGTCGCGATTGCTCCATGAACGGCTGGTCTTAGGATTAACATTCATCACGCGATTCCACAAAACATAAGCCATTGGTGCAGCACCCATTGGCAGACCAGGGTGACCTGAATTAGCAGCTTGGATAGCTTCAATCGACAGTGAACGGACGGTATTGACCGCCAATTGATCAATATTATCAAACGACATGACTGGAACGACCTTTCTATATAAAAAAGAATAAGAATCTATATCGTTATTGTATCATAAATAAATCAAATATTCTGAAAACGGTTGTAAAAAACTTCAAAAGGCTGCTATAGCACCAATCCTAGGATTGTTTTAGCCAATTCTTCCTCACTTGAAACAATCTTATCAGGTCTTAGGTCACCTTCAGAAAAAGAATTGTCCCTTCTGTTAAACCAGATCGATTTCCAGCCAGCCCCCTTGGCTCCTTTAACATCATTTTCAAAAGAATCCCCAATATAATAACATTGAGATAGGGGCAAAGAAATGGCATGATAAGCTAAAGCAAAAATAGCCTGATCAGGTTTTGCAACACCCACGTCTGACGAAATAATAATACGCTCCGATAAAAACCATTCTTGTAGGCCCAATTGTTTAATCTTTTGTTGCTGATGCCCTTTAGGACCATTTGTAATAACCCCAAGTGTGACACCACTTTCAGCTAACTGAGCCAGCATAGCTTTGATTTGAGGAGAGAGCGTAATCTTTTTTTGATAATTTTCATAATCTTTTTGAAATCTAAGCGCCTCTTCATCTGAAATACGATAGCCAAATTTCTTTAGAGCCTCTTTGATACGATAAATATGCATCTCTTGCATTGATATTTGCCCGTTTTCTGATAGTTCAAAAACAGTATCACTTAACCTTCGGCTGACTTTATACAAGCTTTCAATTGAAATATCAAAGGAAAAATTTTTACAAAAGGCACGCTGAAAAGGGACAGACTGATCATATAAAGTATCATCTACATCAAAATACAAAGCGAGCATGGTCTTACTTCCTTTTAAATAATTTCCAATCATTCAAAAACGTTTCAAGTCCGCTCTTAGTTAAAGGATGCTCCGTCATTTTTATAAACAAATTATCTGGAATAGTCGCTATATGAGCCCCCAATTTTGCTACTGATTCCACATGCTTGGTATTCCTAATACTAGCCGCAATAATCTCAGTTTTAAAATCGTAACGATCAATAATGGAGCGTAAATCAGCGATTAACTGATAGGCGTCGGCTCCGGTATCTTCTAAACGTCCGACAAAAGGACTAATAAAAGTTGCCCCCGCTTTCATAGCCATCAATCCTTGTGAAACTGTGAAAATCAGAGTAAGATTAGTTTTGATCTTCTCTTTGGACAAAACTTTAGCCGCTTTTAGTCCTTCTGCCGTCATCGGTATTTTAACAACCACATTAGGAGCCCACTGAGAGAGGGTCCTGGCTTCTAAAATCATGTCATCAGCTCTTATACTTGTGACTTCGGCACTTACTGGACCAGAAACGATACCACAAATTTCCTTAATAACTTCTTCAAAATCACGACCTTCTCGCGAAATAATAGTTGGATTGGTTGTGACACCATCAACAACACCAAGCTCATCAATTTGTTTGATCTGTTCAACATTCGCAGTATCTAGGAAAAACTTCATAATCTTCCCCCACTATTTTGACAAATTTCTAATACGGCTTGTTACACCTTTTAGATTGTAACATTCTGCATAGTCCCGTATTGGACGTTTAATATGATCGATAACATAGCGCTTGCCATCAATATCATGGGCCGATAAATTAGCATATAATTTATCAATCTCAGCCTTAACTTCATCATCATTAAAGGTATAGTGTCCCGCAATATCAAGAATCTCCTCTTGAAGCTCCTTATCACCTTTTAAGATTTCGTCAACAGTTAACTTTGTTTGATCCCCAACCATCCATTTTCTCCAACGTTCGCTCTTAATAGCATGAACAAGAAGAACTTCACGGGTATTAGAAGCTTCCTTAACTAGGCCATACTCAACTAATTTTGCTTCAACTTTAGCCAAATTCAAATAAGCGCGTGTTTCTTCTGTCCCGTATTGTGGCGCAACATTGGTAGCTGTCACATGAGAAGGAATATGTTCAAGAAGAGTGACATCGTCAAGGTAGTCTCCGTTATGTTCCTTCAATCCTACGCCGTACTTTTTGGCCATCTGTGATAGATCAACAGCATTTTTTAAGTTGAAGTGACCAACCTGTTCTGTTTTACGTGTTAGGGTCCCAGTTTGACCAACTATAAAGGTAGGCATCGGTAATTGGCGCTTATTCAATTCTTCGCGAAGCTGAATGATAAAAGTTTCATATGTTTCCGTAGAGGTCAAACCTCCATTTGTCTCTTCAGTACCAACCTCATAACCGATTTCTGGCAAATGGCGAACCTTTCGTTCTTGTTCGCAGAATTCAATAAGTTCAACTGTTCGTTTCAAAACAACATCAAGTGGGATGACCTTACCGATTTCAAATGGATCCTTAGTAGGATCAATCATCAGAAGATCAAAACCTGTTTCAATATCAGCTATATATGATTTTTTACCAAGTTCCATAGCTTCATCAACGGGAAGATGATCATTACGCTCTTTATCTCGCTGCCATGGTCCACCATGATCACGGCAAAGATAATAAAGATTGTCATATTTTATTTCCTCAGCTACTTCGGCCACTGCTTGAGCAAATGTAAACTGATTCCAGCCATTAACATAGCCTCCTCCCAGCGCATCTGCATCTACCTGATTACGACTAGCAATAAACATAACCGGGTAGTCATCTTCCTGTGAGAGTTCAAGAGTCGCCTGTACACAATTCTTTGACATTGGGCCAACTCCTAAAATTGTGGCACTATCACCAGTAGCTTGTAAGTCTAAAAGTCCTTGAACAACTGTTTTAATAGGTAATTTATCCATTTTTCTTCTCCGTTTCTTCTAAATTGGGTTTCACAAAATGTAAGATAAGAACTGATACCAAAGTTCCAATCAACATAGCAAGCACATACCAAAGCTTCCCATTGACAACAGGTAAAATGATAAGGCCACCGTGAGGCACTAAAGCTTCAACACCATTGACCATTCCAAGAGCACCTCCTACAGCGCTCCCCGCAATAATAGCAGGTAAAACACGCTTAATGTCTTTAATAGCAAAAGGAATGGCACCTTCAGTGATACCAATTACTCCCATGAACAAGGCAGAAATACCAAGATCTTTATCCTCAGCTGTATATTTTTTACGATCGACAATAGTTGAGATCGCCAAAGCCAAGGGTGGAATGGCCACTGCTATGCGGTGAGCACCATTGGGTGCGTACACACCTTCTGCCATAAGAGCGAGGGTGAAAGCAGTCGCTGTCTTATTGATTGGTCCGCCCATATCCACTGCTGTCATGGCGCCAAGGATTAGCCCAAGGATAAGGGCACTGCCCCCCTGAAGACTACTTAAAGTATCAACCAGCCAATCCATTGCTATACCTATAGGCACTGAAACAATGTAGATATAAATCATCCCCAATACAAAGGTTGTAATAACGGGAACAATCAAAATGGGCATAATAGTTTTTATCGTACTTGGTACCTTCCACGTTTTACACCATTTGACAAAATAACCCGAAGCTACCCCCATTAGCATAGCTCCTAAGAATCCCGTTTGGACCTGTTCCGACCCGATAGGATTATTAGCCACATAACCTAGGATCATAGCCGGAGCTAGACCAGGCTTTCCCGCAATAGAATAAGCAATATAGCCTGATAAAATCGGAATCATCATGGCAAAACCTGCACTACCTAGATCATTGAGATTCTTCATAAATTGATTAGACACTTCTATCCCAGAATCTCCGGTTTTCCCTGTCCCAAGAGCAATAGCTAAGAAAATACCGCCTACGACTACCGCAGGTAACATGTAGGACACCCCAGTATTAAAAGCTTTTTGTAAGTCCTTCCACAATTTGTTTTCTTTACTCATACTAGCCTCCTCCTAGTACTTTTATAGTTTTTCTGCGGTATCAAGCGCTTCAGCAGGATGTTTAATGACCTCACTTGGATCAATATTAAGAACTTTCCCCTTATCCTCCTTTTCTTCAAAACGTTCCAGTCCATCAATCCCAATAGCTACTGCCAAAATAACAACATCAGCATTGGCTACGTCATCCTGATCAAGTTCGTTTTCTATCCCCATACTGCCTTGCGTCTCAACCTTGACATCATAACCACGTTTTCTACACTCTTTTTCAATAGCCTCTTGAGCCATATAGGTATGAGCGACACCTGTTGGACAAGCTGTTACGGCCACAACTTTCATATGGACCACCTCCTTAAATATCAATAGATGTTAATTGCTTATATACATTTTCCAATGTATCTTGCTCAAGCAACCGATTTCTAAATTCCTCATCCAATAACCTTTTACTCAGCTGAGAGATAAATCTTAAGTGAAGCTTGCCTGCCTCAGATTCAGGCACTCCAATCAAGAAAACTAATCTGACTGGCTCATCTCCCCAATGGATCATGTGCTTTAAACGCATAAAGGCAATAAAGGGAGAGGTGACTGCACTGGTTTTCCCGTGCGGGATTGCAACAAGATAACCAATCGCTGTTGCGACTTCTCTTTCTCGCTCTTGAACAGCTGTCAAAAAGCTGTCTCGGTTATCAATATAACCATGTTTTTTTGCCTGAGTACTAATATAATCTAAAACCTGATATGGTTTTTGAAAATCATCATCTAAAAAGATTAGATTTTTACTGACAACATCTTTTAAAGATGCTTGAATTTCACTCATTTTAATGTCCTCCCTGCAAATGTTTCAATAATTTAGATGACTGATTCTCATGCCGAATTAATTTTAATAATTTGGGATTATCAATAATGTTATAAATATCAGTCAAGATTCCCCTTGTTAGTATAAGATCATCTTTACACACGCAAATCATAAAAATAATATCTACTTGATACTTATCCCACCTAATTTTTTTCTTATTTCGCAGCAGGAAAATCTGGGTTTGTTTAATATGTTGAGGGTTTCCGTGAGGAATAGCGACACCAACAGGTAAATCCGTAGCACCTAATTGCTCTCTATGAAATAAATCCCCAATAAATTCTGGAGCTACGTATCCCTTCTCTACCAGATAACGACCAAACTCTTTAAAAAGGCCCTTTCGGTCTTCAAAAGCTGTATTCAATAGAATGCTGTCTTCTGATAACTTTCCAAATAGATGATGAAACTGACTAACAGCCTGACTGTAGGGAAGAAGGCTTGGCGTATACCCCGCTCCCTTAATTCTTTCAATATCATTTTTTGTTAAAAAGGGTGAGACGAAGATAATATTCTTATCAGGAATGTCCAAATGCACCGTGGAGATGACAAAATCATAGACAGTAATATCAAGAAACTCCAATTCTGCTACAGAAGATAGTTCAATCGTATCTATAGAAGGTAAAGCCTTCTTGATTCTATTGACTAGCAATTCCGATGTGGCAATCCCCATCTGGCAGACAACTAAAATTCTTTTGTTGATTTTGGCTCGCTCAATAGCCGATTGGAAGTAAGTTGTCAAAAAAGCAATTTCATTTTCATTAAAAACAACCTGATAATCACTTTCAATCTCAACAATCACCATCGAAATAAGATTAAACATCAAAGAGAATTCTCGTTTAATCTGAGAAGTAAATGGGTTTTCCACTGTCATATTAGACTGCAGGCGGTACATCATGGCCGGAATGTGATCCTTTAACTGTTTGACTAGTTTTTCATCGCTTAAAAAATCGATTTTTAGGCTATCGGTCATTCTTTGCAATAATCTATCTGCAAACTCCGCAAACTGCGAACCGCCTGTTACTCCTTCAAAACGATTTAAAACTAAATGTTTAGAAAAGAATTGCTTATCCTCGCTCGTAAAATGAATCCCCAGTCTCAGTGTCACCTTATCTAAAATAGCCTCTGCACTGTCTTCAAAAAATTTTTCGGATACTTTGTTGGGATTGTCCGCTGCCAAGTGATGATTATCCTCACTGCTGCGGTAAGTTAAGATAATAAAGATACTCAAAACATTTTGAACATAGTGATCAGATATAACGTTTGAGTACTTCCTGATATAGGAATAGAAAATATTTTTACAAGTTTTTACAATGTCATCGCCATAGTAGATGGACAAAATATCAATATTTTTATGCAGCATGTCGTCTGCATAAATTTCAGCATGTGACATGACAAAGCGATTAAACTGAAGCATAGCCGTTTGAAAATCAGCTTCTGTACCCTGTAACTTGGTACCATGGCGATTGCTGGTCAAAGAAACTGCCGAGTCTGCACCTAAAACTGACATAATAAATTCAAAATCTTTGACAATAGAACTTTTACTGACAAAAAATAGATCAGACAGGTATTGATAAGTAAGATATTTATTATCAAAAAGCAGACATCGCATGATTTCCATACGGCGTTCCAAGACATCACTAACATCAGGCGAAATAGTCTCACTTTTTCGGTCAAAACTTTTTTCCAGATTATCTTTTATAGTGATTCCGACACCGCGTTTTTTCTCTAGATGCCTTCCTTCTTGTTCAAGATAATTCGAAACAGCTTGCAACTCTGAATGGATTGTCCGCTTGGATAAGCCACAATTATTAGCAATTGTTTCGATTGTTACGTATTCCCTGCCGTCTTCAATATAGTGGAGAATATCTTCTTGACGCTTATTTAACACCTTATCCCTCCTTTCTAGCTCTCGATTGTTTACGCTTACATTATATAGAGAAAAATTACCTTTGAAAATAACATCTTCTTGCAACAAGTTTCTATTAGCTATGTAATGTTGCTGCAAAATCATAACCTTAATAATCACTATAAAGAGCAGCTCTAAAAACTCACTTTTTAGATATCCTAACTAGTCAAAATACTGGTAAATTGCCATTCTAAACTTCCCCTTACCCGTACGCGAGGTTCATCTATAAAGACTGCTAATTCCACCATCCTTAGCATGAGTAGAAGCCTCTTACCTAAGAAAATTCTTAGTCAAATCCTGTCGGTCTCCAATACAGCCTTTATTCAAAAACAACAATCTAGTCTGAGACTTTCTATGAATATCCTCGGGTCCTTACTGCTAAAATTGCTCAAACATGGCGTTTAGTGCACACAAAAAACCATCTGAGTGCTGAAACTGCAAAATTTCCTACACTCAGATGGGGCATACAATCTAGGATTTACTTAACTTAATAACATTGGATTGGCCAGCCTAAAACCAGCCATGTTTACTTGAACGTCTTTTGAAGCAAGTCATAAATTTCTTCCTGAGACCTTAATCCCTTCAGCTTATTGATGAGTGTTTGATTTGAAAGGAGCTTGAGCAGGTCTTTCATGACCTGCAGATGACTCTCATTATCCACAGCGGCAAGAAAAATAATCAGGTTAATCTGACCAAAAGTCGTCTCAAGTGGCTTCGGCAATGCAGCTAAACCTACCCCTATAGCATTAACACCATTAGGATAGGCATGGGGCAATAACACTTCTGGAGCGATTAAAAAATTTTGCAAGTTTTGATCCAGATTTTCTAAAACCTGATTAGTGTAACTCACCTCAATGACATTTTTTTCCACTAATGGCTGAGCCACCATTTCAACTGCCTCATGCAAACTGGATACATTTTCAAGAACAAGGACAAACTCCTTTTTTAATACATCACTTAAACCTAATTTTTCGGAAGGACGCTTGCTATCTCTCGATTGAGGAGAAAGGTATTGAGACAGTTCCTGCCGCAAAGATGAGTTGTTTTGAATAATCGTATATTTTTCGATAATCGCCATCAAGTCGTCTACATTAGGCAGCTTAAAATAAGAATTTCCTACAGTCTCATAAACCCGTCTGACTAGACGGTACTCTTCATCGCTAGTCATAACAGGATTAACAATAAAAACAGGCTTATGCATTTGATAAATCGAAAGGTTACTAGCTGTAGAAAAAATAATATCAAAATCATCATCAGCCATTGTCATCATTTTCTCCATAGTCATCGGCCCCAGCAAATCTATTTCGGTAAATAAATGGTCTAATTCTTCAAACAGGATAGCCGAACTGCCTACACCATTCGTACAAACAACCAACGCTCTGACTGATCGATGAGGACCCCTTTGCTGGTTCTTCGTCAAGATGGAGGCAAAGTGCATCGTCAAAAAGGCTAATTCTTCATCTGGAACCACAAACATTTTTAGACCTTCTGTCTCTTGCAAAGCCTTTTCAACGAGATAAAAAATACTAGGGTACTCCGACTTTACCTTATCAACTAATATATTATTGATGGGTAGATGAAACAGTAGGCGGTAATAAGTTGGCCTTAAATGGCTATAAATTTGCCCTACGATATCGTACCCTTCCGTAAAGTAAATTCCAGATAAGGTCTTAAAATGAGTGACCATTGCCTCTGTTAGTTTTAAAATTTTTGCCCTATCTGGTGAGGCACAATTAATATCGCCTACTGATTCTCCCAAAACTAAGGCGGATAAAAATGAACTTTCTTTGCTACTATTTATGTTCAGACTTTTTAGCAAGGCTTGAACAAAATGGTATTCCTCAAAATCTGAGAGCTCAATCTCTGAAAAATCGGTTCCTTGATAGAATCCCCCTCTTAAACGATTTAAAATTAAAACAATAAAATAGGCTAGCTCAACCATCCGACTTTCTACTAGACGGAGATGATAGGACTGCTTCAATAAACGGATTTTTTGGACAAGCGTTTCAACATTTTCAGTCTTAAATCTTGACATGTAGACATCGTAGATAATACTATTATCCTCTTCAATATCTTTTGTTAACCATTCAAAAAGCAGGTTCCTCAACACTAATTCATCACCCAAAAGATGGTAGCCTTTATCCCTAGAATAGGCTAGAGTGATACCCTTGACCTTTAAACACTTTTCCAAATTTTTCAAATCAGCCAGAGCAGTTGTCTTGCTAACCCGTAAGTCATCCACAATATCTGCTAAGGAAATATAGTCCAAATCAACGGCAACTAGCATCAAATAAAGAAACTTCTGCCTCTCTTCAGTGTTCATAATATAATTCTTCGTTTGAGAGGTAGTAAGCAGTTGTGACAGAAAATCCAACTGCCTATCTGTGAGTTCGAGCTCCCGTCCTAGATAAGAAATCGGTGAAATTTGATTTTCTCGAAAGAGTTCATTTAAGCGATCGAGTACGTATGTAATTTGCCGACGCGACAAGCCTAAATAATTTTCTAAAACAGCTAGGCTGCTTCGTCTCTCCCTGATAAAAAAATTAGCCAGATCTCTTAACCGCTTATCAAGCATACTTGTCCTCCAACCTTTGGTGCAAATCAATCATTAGTACTAGTCAGTATATATAATCATTCTAACCTACTGATACCTTATTTCGAAATCAAAAACTACCGCCCGAATTGGTTAGGACGATAGTTGACTTATTTATTCACCGCTGACAGATCTTACCTTCCTTCCCAAAAGAAAACTAGCCATGATAACAAGTAGTACAAAAGCAACAATGCTAGCTACTAAAACCACAGGACCGGCTTGACCCAACGTACCTAAAATCCATCCTGGAATTAAGTAGTCCGTATCGGCAAAGGTTGAAGCCGCCAATTTTAAAGAGCCTAGCAGTGGCAATATAAACAAAGGAAGCCAGCTCAAGAGCACACCGTTGACTGCCGAGCCTAAGACAGCTCCTCGGCGACCTCCTGTAGCATTCCCATAGATGCCCGCTGCTGCTCCACAGAAGAAGTGTCCGACAACCCCCGGAATAATCACTGTCGTGTGAAGAGCAATCATGACAAACATCGATAGGGTACCCACGATAAAGCTAACGAAGAAGCCAATCAGCACAGCATTGGGAGCATATGAGAAAATGATCGGAACATCCAAGGCTGGCTTAGAATCAGGAACCCACTTTTTAGCGATCCCTTGAAAGGCTGGAACAATCTCAGCCAAAACCATCCGAACACCTTGAAGAACAACAACAAAGCCAGCTGTAAAAGTTCCGGCTTGAACAAGAGCAAAGACGATAGCACTGGTTCCATCACTTAATTTATTTTCCACATAACCAAGACCTGTAAAGAAGGTTAAAACTAAATAAACCAAGCTCATTAGAATCATAATAGAAACGGTCGAGTCCCTCAAAAAACCAAACGATGATGGAACATTTAAATCCTCTGTTGACTTTGTTTCATCACCAAAAAATTTTCCAATCCAGCCAGAGACTGCATAGCCAATATTGCCAGTGTGCCCCATTGCTACCTTATCATTGCCAGTTATCTTTCTCATGAATGGCTGACAAAGGGCTGGTGTAATCGTTAAAAGTGTCCCTTCAAAAATGCCGCCTAAAATAATCATCAGAGGACTGGTCTTCATACCAGAGCTAATCAGAATAACGGCGGTAATACAGGAAACATACATCATTGCTTGTCCTGTCAAAAAGATATATTTAAATCTTGTAAAGCGGGCTAATAATATATTGACGATCATCCCTACCAGCATAATCAGGGCAGTCTGGCTGCCATAATCTTTTAAGGCAATAGCCACAACAGCTTCATTACTCGGAACGACTCCTTGAGCTTGAAGAGCAACTTGAAACATTTTCGCGAAAGGTTCCAATGCTGATTGAAGAATGCCAGCTCCGCCTGTCAGAACAAGGAAACCGACAGCTGTTTTAATCGTTCCCGAAACAACATCAGAAATCTTTTTCTTCTGCAAAATCAAACCAATCAGAGCAATCAGCGCAACAAGAATCGCCGGCTGCGTAACAATCGAAACAAATAAATTCAGGATACTTTCCATAACCGAGACCCTCCTTTAATCTCCAGAATTAACTGTGCGCAATCCCATTATCGTCTAAGAGCTGCAAAACTTTTTCTTTAATTTCGTCAGCATCAATAATAGAATCCAGAGGAATTATTTTTTCATCTGATAGATTATTTAAAGCTGGTACCAGTGTTTTTTCCGCAAAGAAATAATCTGCCATATCTCCACTGATACTACCAGAATCGGCATGATCAACCTGAAAATCATTCCTATCAACCCCAGCTGCTTCTAAAGCTGCTTCAATATTCATTTGAACCATAAAACTAGTTCCTAAACCACTTTGGCATACAGCATAAATTTTCATGATCCTTCCTCCATCTTTATAATAGCAATAAATTCCTGACTAGTTTTGGCCTCTTTTAACCGCTTCAAGGTCTGTTTATTGGACAAAAGTTTCGTTAAAGAGGACAAAGCTTCTAAGTGCTTGTCATTATCACTAGCCGCTAAACAAAAAAGTAAATCCACTTTTTGCTGTTCATCATTCAATAAAAACACCGGCTCTTGCAATTTTAAAACGGACATTCCAAAATCCTTGACACCTTCCTCCGGTCGAGCATGTGGGAGAGCCACTCCCTGCCCCAAATTAATAAAAGGACCAAACTCTTTTACCTTATTGACCATGGCCTCAATGTAAACTTCGTCAATTTTACCTTGATCAAGCAGCGGCTGGGCAGACAACCTTATAGCATCTTCCCAAGATATTTTTTTATCAGAAAAGCGTACACAATCCCGGGTTAAGAATCGCGATATCATACGGGCCTCCTTCCTTATTTCCTTGTTACCATCATTATAAGCAAGAAATATAAGCGTTTCAATGTTTTTTAGGTACAACTTCTGTCACGGCCGCTAACAAAAAGTGCACCAAAAAAGCCGCTAAGTTGCCTAGCGACTTTATAACTTTTATTTGGCATAATCAATGGCACGCAGTTCACGGATAACTGTTACCTTGATATTGCCGGGGTAATCCAAATTATCTTCAATTTTTTTACGAACCTTGTGAGCCAAAATAGTTACCTGATCATCAGAAATTTTCTGAGGCTGTACCATGATACGGATCTCACGACCCGCCTGCAGAGCAAAACTATTCTGAACACCATCGAAACCGGAAGCAATCTCTTCCAGATCGCGCAGACGCTTGATATAATTCTCAATAGATTCATTACGAGCTCCCGGACGCGCTGAACTGAGAGCGTCAGCCGCCGCAACCAGAACAGCAATGACGCTCTCTGGCTCTACATCACCATGGTGGCTAGCAATCGTATTAACGACTACAGGGTGCTCCTTATACTTACGAGCAAATTCTGTACCGATTTCAACGTGGCTGCCTTCAACATCGCGGTCGAGCGCCTTCCCCATATCGTGGAGAAAACCTGCCCTGCGGGCTAAAGCAACATTTTCGCCAACCTCACCAGCTAAAATACCTGCTAGTTTACCGACCTCAACCGAGTGACGCAAAACGTTTTGGCCATAAGACGTCCGATACTGCAAGCGACCCATAATCTTAATCAAATCGGGATGAAGATTAGGAGCACCAATTTCGTAAGCAGCTGCTTCACCAGCCTCACGAATGCGATTGTCAATTTCCTGTCGGTTCTTTTCAACCAATTCCTCAATGCGAGCTGGATGAATACGACCGTCTTGAATCAAGGCTTCCAGAGTCATGCGGGCAATCTCACGGCGGATGGGATCAAAACCGGAAAGGACAACAACCTCTGGCGTGTCATCAATGATGATATCAATCCCAGTTAAGCTTTCTAAAGTACGGATATTACGCCCCTCGCGTCCAATAATCCGCCCCTTCATACTGTCATCAGGTAAATGAACAGTCGTAATGGTCTGCTCGGTAACGTAATCACCAGCCAAGCGCTGCATGGCCTGAGCCAACAAGTTCTTGGCCCTCTTATCGACCGTTCGCTTGACCTCGTCATCAGCATACTTAATCCGATTGGCGATGTCCTGACTCAAATCACTTTCAGTCTCTGTCAAAATAACATCACGCGCCTCAGCAATAGTCATGTTGGCAACTCGTTGCAACTCGGCATGTTTTTCTTCTTCTAACTGTGCGATCTTTGCTTCTCGCTCATCAATGTGTTTAGATTTATCAGAAAGACTTTGTTCTTTACTATCAAGTGTTTTTTCCTTACTTGATAAATTCTCATCTTTACGATCAAGACTTGAAGCACGTTCGGTTAAACGCGTCTCCATCTGCTTCAATTCTTGTTTTTCAGACTTAAATTCTTTATCAACTTCTTCGCGATATTTTCTGGCGTCTTCCTTAGCCTCAAGAAGCATCTCCTTACGCTCAGCCTTCATATCTAACTCAGCCGTCTTTTTGATATGGACAGCATCATCTTGAGCCTTTTCCCGAATCGTAACCGCTTCTTGTTCAGCATTTAAAAGCGCTAGTTCTGCAGCTTCACGGTCAGCTTTTGTCTTAGCAACCATGGCTCCATAACCGATACCTAAACCAATGAGGATAGCAACAATCACTAAAATAATATCTAGCATGTTTCACCTCAAATCTAATACCCTTTTTACCAAAAGGCTAACTTTAAGTCTAGCATATTTTAAAGAATATCTCAATTATATTTCTTACATGACAAATCCCCGACACGCTGCATTTTACAGAACAGTTATCATTTGTTTTTATTTATTCCTAACATTTATGGTATGATAAGACTAGTAAAACTTTTGAAAGGGAGGTTTACCTATGCCAAAAGATGTTGTAGTAGAAAGTTTTGAATTGGATCATACCATAGTCAAAGCACCTTACGTCCGCTTGATTTCTGAAGAACAAGGCCCTGTCGGAGACATCATTACCAACTTCGACCTCCGTCTAGTTCAGCCTAACGAAAATGCTATTGATACAGCAGGCCTTCACACTATTGAACACCTGCTAGCTAAACTCATTCGCCAGCGCGTTGATGGCCTTATTGATTGTTCGCCTTTTGGCTGCAGAACAGGATTTCATATGATTTTTTGGGGTAAGCAAAATCCGACAGAAATCGCGAAAGCTGTCAAGTCCAGTCTTGAAGAGATTGTTAGCAGCATTACTTGGAACGACGTTCCAGGAACAACTATTGAGTCCTGCGGAAACTATAAAGACCACAGCCTGCATTCGGCTAAGGAGTGGGCTAAACTGATCCTTTCCCAAGGGATCTCAGACAATGCTTTTGAACGCCATATTGTTTAAATCATAAAAATCCGGGCTGAGCAAGAACGAGTCCATAATAAAAACCACACAATTTTTTCTCATCTTGATTCGTTTCAAGTTAAGAATGATTGTGTGATTTTTATATTTTTAAACAGTTCCTGCCCAGCTTATTTTTTATGTCTTAAAAATCTGTCGGACGTCCGGAAGCATTTCCGAAGAAGTAACCCGTCTTACAATTGATAGAAAAGAGATAAGTTCCATCTGACTTATACATATTATAGTAGCCATTACCATTAATGATATTAACTGGCTCCAAAATATAATCATCACCAGAGAAATACCCACGTGACTGCGATGTCGAAACCACCTTCTCCAAGATGCCATCGCCAAAGACCCAAGCAGAATTATTAACATCTTGAACCTTTGCAGCATCATAAGGAACACGGCTTCGATCTCTTTGCAGGGTACCTGGATCATAATTGGTAATTCCTGCTTGACGAATATTCCCCCCAGATGGAATCGCACCAGTATTAGCGGATGAACCAGCATTGGTATCTCCACCAGCGTTATCAGAGTTATCAGAGTTATCATCCGATGACGCTTCATTACTTGATGACGATTTATCTGTTTCTTGTTGCGCTTTTCCCTTAGAAATAGCTTCTTGAATCAGCTTATCCAGAGTCGCATTACCTGTTTTCAGGGTATCATCTGTCAACTTATCAAAGTCAGCGTCTTTTTTAGCCTTAGCATCGCTAACTAACTTACCATCTACAATAACGGCTTTTTCAAAGAGTTTATTTACTGTCTGAATAGCTGTAATCTGTTTGTTCAAACTATTATAATCCCTTTTAGCTGTCTTGTAATAACTAGTACCATCCAGCTTTTTCAAACTAGTATTAAGATCAGACAACTTAGAAAATTGACTATTTTTAAGCTGCGTTCGCTTTTTATCAATGAAGAAAGCCTTATACAATTTTTCAAAAGCTTGGTAATCAGACGTCCCAGATTTTGCTGACTTAGAAGGAGCCTTCGATGAAACAGTCGTCCGCGATTGCTTTGTCCAGTGGTTGATACCAAAACCAACCCCCAAAATCAAGACTAGAAGTGCGACTAAACTCCCAATAATCAGAGACCTATGCTTTTTTGAAGGAGCAAGATTATCTACCGCCTTTTCATCTTCTGCGACACTTTCAACAGGTGAGGACGGCTCCTCTTCCTCAATAGCCAGATCAATATCAGATTTTAAGTTATCATTCTTAACAGGCGCAAAAACACGGGTTTCATCAACAAATTCATCTTCAGTTTGACTTTCACTGCCTTCCTGCGATGTTTCAGATGCTTCTGGAGTTTCCTCATCCTTAGCTAATAAGCCTTGATTAGCCAATTCTTCCCTTTGTTTTTGGATGAAACTATCCAAAGATGACGTATCAATATTTTCAAAGTCAGACGTCTGCGTCTCATATTTTTCAGCTACCACTTGATCGCGGTGCTGCTTAATATATTTATCAAGGACGCCATCATCATCAGTAACACCCGCTTCAATTTCCTTATGCTTGCGCAAGGCTTCCTGAACAGTTAAATCTTTAGCATCTTCAAAATCCAGCTTCCCGTTTTCATTTTCCTTAGCCATAAAAGTCCTCTCTACATTTCTGATCGTTTGACACGCTGACCAAAGTACTGATATAAATCAACCCGTAAGGTTCCATTGTAAAGTTTGCGCTTCTTATCAGCAGGTCGCCCATACTTACTTTCAAATGCTTCATCGCTCGTCAAAATAAATTTACTCCACGTTTTGAGCGATTCAAAGCTTTTACCCATCTCATTATACAAGATGTCCACCGCTTTGTCATCCAGCAGTCGCTCTCCATAAGGCGGATTTGAAATGATGACACCATTGATTTTATCTGTTTTTAGGTCTTGCAGGCGCATTTGTTTCAATTTGATAACATCTGCAAGGCCAGCCTCTAAGGCGTTATTTTTAGCAACTTCAATCATGCGGGAGTCAATATCTGTCCCCATAATATCCAATTCTATATCGTAGTTAGCCTTACTGTCAGCTTCCTCACGGACAGCCTCAACCAGCTCTTTATCAACCCAGGGCCAAGCTTCAAAGGCAAAATCCCGATTAAATCCTGGTGCAATATTCATGCCAATCATTGCGGCTTCAATACAAAAAGTCCCAGAGCCGCAGGTTGGATCGACAAAAGGTTTATCAGGATACCAATTGGACAACATAATAATCGCTGCCGCCATATTTTCCTTAATAGGAGCCCCACCTTTATCAGTCCTATAACCACGCTTAAAAAGACTTTCGCCTGTCGTATCAATCATGACCATAGCCTTATCCTTACGAATCGCTATTTCAATCGCAAAAGTTGCTCCAGTTTCCTGCAAAGGGACACTGTCTGGACGGTGAAAATGCTGCTGCAATTTCTTTACAATAGCCTTTTTAGTAACAGCTTGAACACTGGGTTCATTATGCAGTTTTGAGCGTACGCATTTCGCTTTGGTAACAGGAAAGGCGGCATCTAAAGGTAGATAATTTTCCCAATCGAGAGCAAAAACGCCCTGAAAAAGCTCTTCAAACGTTCGTACCGGGAATTCCCCAACGACAATTTTAATACGGTCAGCTGCTCGAAGCCAGAGGTTTGTTTCCGCGATTGTGCGGATATCTCCTTGCAAGCGCACCCTACCATTTTCGACCTGACAGTCAAGTCCTAAATCTCTAATTTCACGTCCGACCACAGCCTCTAGACCAGCCGCTGCTGTTGCTAGTAAATTAAATTTTTGTTTCATCCTTACTCATTTCCATGCAGAAAAAGGAAGGCTCAACTTCTCTATCTCCTTATGGACTTCCTACTATAAAATAAAAGCTAGCCTGAGCTAGCTCTAAAACCTATTATGCAATTTTCTATAAGCCATGTTTTGTTCCAGAGACACTAGGTGCTGCCCCCTTCGATAATCATCTGTCTACTGTTTGTACAGTCGGGATAGTCCGTTCGTTTTCCAGCTATCCCATGCCCCGACCAAAATTTGGGTTGCTAGCTTGAGGGGTTTACCGCGTTCCACCTCTTGCGTTTCCGCAAGAGCTCCGTCACTGTGGCACTTTCAGGATCAGAGAGCTTATCACAGGACTTAGCTCTCCTTATCCGCCGTAATGTCAATTAAACATCCCTAGGCTTATGAATTCACCTAGCACAAACACTACTGGCATCACAGCCAGTGCTAGCATGGACTTTCCTCATGCTGCTCTTGGCAACATGCGATTATCCAAAAATTGCATACTGACTCTCGGTTAGTCCGCAAGCTGCTTGCCGAAGACCTCTTTTTCTAAGCGACTAACACGCTTCAAAAGATCGATATTACTAGCCTGAGCAGAAGCTACACTAGCCGTACGCACACCGTCACTACCATAAGAAGGGGCTACACTGCTAGGCTGAGAAGCTGCCTTTTTAACGTCAGCCTTGAGTTTTTCATTTTCCTTACGCAAGGCTGAGATCTGAGCCGCATAGGTCTCATAATCTTTGATGACATCATCCAAAAACTCATCAACTTCATTCTTGTCGTAACCACGCATGCTAGTTTTAAAATCTTGTTCGTAAATGTCCTTAGGACTAAAAATAATACTTGCCATTCTATTCTCCATACCTATCTGTAATTCTTGTCAGGGCCAAGCCCTAGCAAATAATAATTATACAGACAAAAATATCAAAAATCAAGTCTTTACCACTCGTCATCTGATAAAATTTCATTCAGTTTTTCAAAGGTTAAGAAGTCAACAGAATAATGTGGATTTGAGGTCATTTGGCTAATAAAATATTTCAAATTCGTTTCGGCTTCTGGATCGTAAAAAACATAGGCACTGTCCGTATTATCGATCAAAAATTGCTGATAATGCCTGAATTGACTGGGATTGTCATATTCCTCATAACAGTATTTAACAAAATCTGCCTGCTTAAAATGGGCAAGCTTATTTTGATTAGACTCATTCCAATTTTGCCCATGCGTCTGAAAGGGAAATACAACAGCGGTTTGGAAACCATACTCTCCCTTTAGCGACCTTGCAACCTCAAAAGCCCAAAGCTCAAATCCTAAATTACCAGTAAAAATCAGCCAATCCAAACCTTCCTCACAGTAACGTCGGATAGCTTTTTCTATGACCTTTTTAATAATAGCTACCTTGGGATCCTTGTCCTTAAATATTCCTAATTCAAAATTTTTATAACCCGTTATGAGAATCGACGTCATAGACTGTATTCCTTTTTTAATTTATGGTATAATGGGATGGCTTATGGAAATAAGTCCATTTAAGTTAGGAGAAATATGGTTAAGTACCCACATAACCTTATTCGAAGACCCTCTCCAAAGATAGGACAGTCGCAGAAAAAAATCGACTTTGCCAATCGGGGGATGTCTTTCGAAGCAGCTATCAACAAAACAAACGAATATTATTTGTCACATCATATGGCTGTCATTCACAAAAAACCAACACCGGTCCAAATTGTCAAGGTAGACTATCCTAAACGTAGCCGCGCCAAGATTGTAGAGGCCTATTTTAGGCAAGCTTCTACAACAGATTACTCTGGTGTTTACAAAGGACATTATATCGATTTTGAAGCTAAGGAAACCCGCCAGAAGACAGCAATGCCCATGAAAAATTTCCATGCGCATCAGGTTGAACACATGGAGCAGGTCCTCGGCCAAAGCGGTATCTGCTTTGTTCTCTTACATTTTTCCAGCTTAAAAGAGACCTACCTCTTACCCGCAAGAGCGCTGATTGATTTCTATCAGATTGATAAAGGGGGCAAATCTATGCCTCTTCATTATATCAAAAAAAACGGCATTAGAATTGAAGAGAGTGCCTATCCGCAAGTTCCTTATTTAGATGTTATTGACTATCATTTTCTGAACGGAAGTAAAAACTTATGAAAAATTTTAATTTCAAATCTCCTGATTGGAAGGGCATGGGTAACAAACTATCCGACCGCTTCAAATCATTTCGACAAAGTACCGGCGAGCACGGACAAAAGTTAACTCCCAAGCAGAGGGCTTGGAAATTCTTCAAATATTTCTTGGCTGTTTTGGCCTCCCTCATGATTGTCGGTTTGATTGCTGGCGGCCTTTTATTTGCTTATTATGTCAGCAGCTCGCCTAGTCTTAATGAGAAGCAGCTGGTGGCTACAAATTCGAGTATTCTTTATGATAAGAATGGTACTGAAATCGCTGACTTGGGTGCAGAAAAGCGTATCAGTGCCAAGACAGATTCTATCCCAGTCAACTTGGTTAATGCTGTTACGGCCATCGAAGACCACCGCTTCTACAAACACCGTGGAGTTGATGTCTACCGGATTATTGGGGCTGCTTGGCACAACCTGACGCGTTCTAGCACGCAAGGGGGATCTACTCTTGATCAGCAGCTGATCAAGTTAGCCTATTTTTCAACCAATAACTCCGATAAAACTTTAAAGCGTAAAGCGCAAGAGGCCTGGCTGGCCATTCAATTAGAGAAAAAATACAGTAAAGAAGAAATCATGACCTTCTATGTCAATAAGGTCTATATGGGCAATGGTTATTACGGCATGCAGACAGCAGCCCAAGGGTATTACGGCAAAACCTTGACGGATTTGTCTATCCCCCAGCTGGCTCTCTTAGCTGGACTTCCAAATGCCCCAACCCTTTACGATCCTTATACCAACCCTGAGCAAGCTAAAAAACGGCGCGATACCGTCCTTTCAGAAATGTACGAAGTTGGCAGCATTGATAAGAAAACTTACGACGATGCTGTAGCAACCGACGTAGCTGATGGACTAATCCCGCAAACTGAGAAATCAAGCTACGATGCCTACCTTGATAACTACATCAAAGAGGTTGTCGCTCAAGTTTCTGAAAAGACTGGAGCTGATGTTTACAGTGCAGGCCTGAAAGTCTACACCAACGTCGACTCAGCAGCTCAACAACAATTGTTCAATATTGTTAATTCTGATGACTACGTACCCTATCCTGATGATCAAATGCAGGTAGCAACAACTGTTATTGATGTCACTAATGGTAATGTTATTGCCCAAATTGGAGTCCGCCATCAGGATGACGGAGTTTCTATGGGGACCAACCAAGCCACTCTGACTGACCGTGACTGGGGTTCAACCATGAAACCTATTACTGATTATGCCCCTGCTCTCGAAAACGGAGTTTACAACTCAACAGGAGATCCAGTAACCGATGCTCCTTACAGCTTCCCTGGTACTTCAACTCCTGTTTATAACTGGGACAGAAAATACATGGGTGGTATGTCAATTCAGACTGCTATCCAGCAGTCACGTAATGTCCCAGCTGTTAAATCCTTAGCAGCCGTTGGACTAGAAAAGGCCCAAAGCTTCCTCAGTGGCCTGGGCATCAATTACCCAGAACTGCAGTACTCCAATGCTATCTCAAGCAATACCAGCAGTTCTGATAAAAAATATGGTGCTAGCTCTGAAAAAATGGCCGCAGCTTATGCAGCCTTTGCCAACGGTGGTACCTATTATGAGCCTCTTTATATTAATAAAGTAGAATTTAGTAACGGTACAGATCAAACATTCTCATCTTCTGGTAAGCAGGCTATGTCTCCAGAAACTGCTTATATGATGGTAGATATGCTGAAATCCGTCTTAGCTTCTGGGACAGGCACTAAAGCTGCTGTTTCAGGTGCCTTCAACGCTGGTAAGACTGGGACATCTAACTATGCTGATGATGAACTAACCCAAGTAGAAGCCAATACGGGTCTCTACAATAGTTCAGTCGGCACCATGGCTCCAGATGAGTCCTTCGTCGGTATTACACCAATGTACTCAATGGCTGTTTGGACAGGCTATAAGAGCCGTCTAACTCCTGTTTATGGTACAGGACTTGATGTCGCAGCTGAGGTTTATCAGGCTATGAGTAGTTACCTTCTTCAATCTAATGGTAGTGGTTCTACAGATTGGACGATGCCTGACGGCGTATATCGCAAGGGCTCTTATCTAGCTAAGAGCGGTTATAGTGCAAATTATAGTTACAGCAGTAGTTCATCATCATCTGCTTACGGTGCATCAAGCAGTTCGGATAGCCAAATTCAAGATTCTAATGGCAGCGGCAATAGCCAACCTGGTGCCTCCTCTGCTAATGGACAGGATGACCAAGATGACGAGCCCGATGAAGATGATAGTGAATAATTCAACAAGTCAAAAGAACTTCGGATCAAAATTCCGAAGTTCTTTTTCTGTAGTGTGGCACTCGGCTATAATATAAAAGGTGGTCACTGCATCAAAAAGAGCCTGGGACAAAAGGCCAGACCCGATAGCATTATTCTAGATTTACCAGATCGAGGCGCAGTGGTTGGGAGTAAGACTTGTTGGCTATGCCAAGAAGTCTTACTCCTGCACAGTTCATCAGGTGCTTTAGCACTAATAAACCACTGCTGATTGGCGATCCTTATCTTGGGGTGCAGTCCTATTTTTAGACGCCTCCTTAAACAGTCCACTAGACTGTTTAACGACCACGCAAGTGATACCCTCCAACAGTTCGGGAAACTGTTGGAGGGTATCCAATTCTATGAAGGTTAGTTCATGTCAATCCCTGAGCAACTTTTTAACTGGCTTCAATATGAACAGGGTACTTATATTTCTAGCAATCGCGATTGCCCCTATTTAGGCTTCTTTTCCATTATAGACAAAACGAATATGGGGATAATCGTGTTCTAAATCCTTACCTTGCATAAAAGCCTTAGCTTCCTTACGCACCTGAGTAAGATCAATACCCTGAGCCTGTGCTCCGAAAACACAGCCGCAATAACACTGTCTATAGATGTCATATTCCTCACACATTTCAACAGAACGTTGGTAACCGCTATTCTTCTTAAAATCGCTTGGTAAATACTGAGCATCATAAATTTTTTGGACCTCGAGGCCCACAGCATTGATGGTTTGTGAGTTTTTATGCGGACTGATGGTTAAGGCACTGCCAAAGTAGTCAAAATCCAATTCCACAGCTTTTTGCGCTGTCTTATCAAGGCGATAATCATAGCAAACACGGCAGCGATCACCACCTTCCGGCTCATCTTCCAAACCATGAACAGTTCTGAAAAATTCACTCGGCTCATACGGCGCTGCTAAAAATTCCACCTGAGCCCCAGTATTTTCATTAAAGTCATGAACAAATTTCTGTGTTACATAGCTACGGCGTTCATATTCAGCCTTGGGGTGAATATTAGAATTGGCAAAATAAATAGTTACATCGCAGTACTGGGTTATGTACTCAAGAGTGTAAGTACTGCAGGGAGCACAGCAAACATGCATCAAAACACGTGGGCGTGTTTGTTCCGATTGCCATTTTTTAACCATTTGCTGCATCACACGATCATAATTTACCTTCTGATTAGGGTTCATTCGAGATAAGATATCTTCTACATCAATCATGGTCGTCCTCCTCGTAGTCAAGATACAAAGTCTTAAGTCCTCCAAAAGAATTTAGGAAATGAAAACGATTCACTAAAAATAAGAGCATTTGCCGAATTCCGCTAGAGTATGGGCGTGTTCATCTCCTAATCTCCCCTTAAGTATAGCATAGGAAATCCCAAAAAACGCAACGGTATTGGCGAAAAACCCTCTTAGTTAGTGCAATGGCTGGCAAGTTCAACAGACTGATAAAAATCTGCGGTATAACAAATTAAGAATTACTAAGATGATGTCAACAATAATAATTCTTTATGTAAAGCTACTATCAGCGACCTGTTTTAAGCTTCTTGGAAAGTCTGACTATTTAGATGCCAGAGCTCCCATCGGATCCCAAGGTGCCAAGATAATGGGGTCTGCCTCATAGGCCGCCAGTTCTTCCTGAGTTAAAAAGTCCTTACGAACAACAATTTGGTAGGTATATTCATCCATCCAGTCATCAGAGGCTACAAAATAACCATCTTTACCGACTTTGTCCCCCCAAGAATTCTCAACTTTCCATCTAATTGGTTGACCTTGTTCATCTAAGTCAACACCAGTCAATACCATCGCGTGAGTCATGAGGCTTTCACTATAATCCAAGCGACTAGCCTTATCTTGCGTCAGAGCGATATCTAACGCAGTCTCAAAATCATAAAGCTTAGCCGCCATAACACCCGACTGACGATTACTGGACTGACCAACATCTGACCCGAACCAAACAGTTTCTCCTGCCTGCATCTGAGCAATCGCTAATTCTTTAAATCGTTTCATATCGAGATTAAGATAACGCACGGGGCGGCTGCCAACAACATTACCAAGCAATTCAACAGTATAGGATTTACCATAGGGTTTATCTGTCGTTGGTGCATTAATAATAGACACATAGTCCTCCAATTTCAAGCCTACATACTTTTCATAGAAGGCCTGAGGACTAATTTGACTATCCTTGTGATAGTGATTGTCCTCATCGCGATAAGCAAAATCAAAGTGACGAGGAGGCAGTCCCAGATTAACCGCCAAGAAATTAAAGACCTCTTGCAGCAACTCTGCCTTCTTGTCCTGAACAGTCTTATCACCGGCACCAGAAGCCACTAACTCTCGCAAAATTTGAGCGTCCTGCCGTAGAAGTTTATTCAAATACTGGTTTAACTCCCGACTACTACTAGATGAAACAGATTCCGGATAAACAGATTTTGGAACAACCCCATATTTTTCAAAGAGAGCTACAACCATATCCCATTGGCCGCCATCTTGCTGAGGAACATCCAGTAGAAACTTCACTTTGCGACTCCCCAACTCCTGATCAGCCGTTGCAATAATCTGCTCTAAAAACCAATTGGATTTCTCATATTTATCCCAGAAAAAAGTGTGAGCTTGTGATAATTCAAAATTTTCCAGTTTAAACTCAGAAATTAATTTGTGACGAAAGGTATTGAGGGCGGCAAACATCCAGCATCGTCCCGACTGCTTTTGATTAGACACCTCATCCTCAGTTAGATCAATAGAAAAGGAGAAATCGTGGCGGCTTGCAAGCTGACGATCTTCTAAACTTTTTAGCAAACCAGCGTGAGTAATAGCATTTTCAAGTGCGCGATATTTAGCATTGGCTTGATAATTCTCAAATAATTTATCTGTAAAAGCTTGATCAATTTTTGACATAGGGTACTTCCTTCTAATTTACTCTTCTACACTTCATTATAATACTTGTCTGAGAATTTGCAAATTGTGATAAAACCAGAAAAAAATAGAGAACAACGAATACTGTAAAACTAATAAACATGACTGCAGTAGCATTTTTAAATCATTGATAAACGTGATATAATGACAATGTACTATATTTAAGGAGACATCTAGACCTATGATGAATATGCAAAACTCCTTACACAGTTATTTAAATTTTGGAATCGTTCAAAACATTGATTTAACAGGGGTCTAAATTCTAACAATTTATAATAAATAAGCTAAGATTTTCAAAAGTGGTCACTTTTTGGACACTAACTTACTAGCATTTTGAAGTACAAATTGAATATTTTCATTCCTCTAAAAAGTCGAAACAGCAAAGTCTTTTCGATTGAGCAGAGGAATCTAAAAGGCAGGTCATTGAACCTGCCTTTCAGACCGAAGACAAACTTCTTTTTGGGAGTTTGTCTTTTTTTAAAAATTCTCTAGAAAAATATGGCCTGAGGTGACAATAACTAAGGTATTTACTTGAATTTGGTCAAAATAAAAAGGCCTT
>NZ_JBZFUM010000031.1:0-24669 GCF_058314535.1 Streptococcus sp. ELY_125
TATAATCTGGCTTTTCTTTGTGAAACATGGCCTTACCTCACAAACTGTTTTCTTTTAGTATACTCCTAAACAGAGCAAAAAGCTCTTAGAAATGTAATTCCAAGAGCTTTGTCTTCAGTCTGAAAAGCCCACTAGGGCTTTTTGCTTTATTCTTATTTTATCTGCCCCCATCAGTTGTATCATAACTCCGGCCTGATAAAAAAGCGGTGGTCGTCGATGGGGATGATGCTGACCTGATTATCAAAGAATTCGGTTAGGGTTGGCAGGGTTATGATGTCTTCTTTCTTGCCTTGAGCAATGATTCTCCCTTGTTTCAGCAGCAGGACATGGTCCATCTTTTGGGTGATTTCTTCGGCGTGATGGGTGACA
Source organism: Streptococcus sp. ELY_125 (assembly GCF_058314535.1). Taxonomy (NCBI): domain Bacteria; kingdom Bacillati; phylum Bacillota; class Bacilli; order Lactobacillales; family Streptococcaceae; genus Streptococcus; species Streptococcus sp. ELY_125. The sequence goes on from NZ_JBZFUM010000031.1 coordinate 370, forward strand.
TAGAGAACCGTAGGTGCCTTCGGCAGGTCGGTGATCCGATCGATTTGCTTGAGCAATCTTTCTCTGGCAAAGAGATCCAGCCCGACAGTGGCTTCGTCTAGGATGATGATATCCGGCTCTTCCATGAGACAGCGGGCAATCATAATCAGCTGGCGCTCTCCTTGGGATAAGGTGTGGAGCCTGCGTCCGATGAGCTTCTCACCATCTAGGCGCCTCAGCATATCTCTAGCCTCTTCCAGATCTTTCTCACCATATTCCTTGTAGAGTATGGAAGATTTGTACTTACCGGTCAAAACAGCCTGTTCAGCCACCATCTGCAGGGAGAGGCGGTCGCTGATGAAGCCTGAGACGATCCCAATTCTCTTGCGGATATTGGAGATATCTCCCTGACCGAAAGGAATGCCGAGCACCTCAATTTTTCCCTTGGTCTGATAGTATTCGGCCATGATGAGCTTGAGGAGGGTTGTCTTTCCGGAACCATTGAGTCCTAAAATCGCCCATGTCTGCCCCTTTTCAACTGTCCAATTGACATCTTTAAGCAAATCTTTTCCCTGTTTACGTAAATTAACATTTTCCATGGAAATAACAGCCATAATCAACCTCCAAAGTCTTATTAGCTTCATTATAGCACAAATTATTTGGGATTTTTTGGCCAAATAAGAGACTTTTCAACATGCAGGATAAAATTATGCTATAATGAAGGCACTATATCATTTTAGGAGAATAAATTTTAATGGAAGACCCGAGCAGTCAGAATTTGCTTTTTCAATTGCTATTACTGATTATTCTAACCTTTTTAAATGCCTTCTTTTCGGCCTCTGAGATGGCCATGGTCTCCTTAAACCGCTCTCGGGTGGAACAAAAGGCTGAAGAAGGCGATAAAAAATATATCAGACTTATTAAGGTACTGGATAAGCCCAACAATTTCTTATCCACTATACAGGTCGGTATCACCTTTATCAGCCTCTTACAGGGGGCCAGCCTGTCGGCTTCGCTGGGTAAGGTTATCGCTGGCTGGTTTGGCAATTCAGCCGCTGCCCAGACAGCAGGCAGTATTATTTCGCTGATTTTCTTGACCTATATTGCTATCGTTTTGGGGGAGCTCTATCCTAAGCGTATTGCCTTAAACCTCAAGGATAATCTGGCAGTTGTTTCGGCACCAATTATTATGGGCTTGGGCGTTCTGGTCAGCCCCTTTGTCTGGCTCCTATCAGCTTCAACCAACCTGCTCAGCCGGATAACGCCTATGACCTTTGACGATGCAGATGAGAAGATGACTCGTGACGAGATCGAGTACATGCTGACCAATAGTGAGGAGACCCTCGATCAAGAAGAAATCGAAATGCTGCAAGGGGTCTTCTCGCTGGATGAACTGATGGCGCGTGAGGTTATGGTGCATAGAACCGATGCCTTTATGGTCGACATCAATGATGACCCCCAAGACATTATCCGCGAGATTCTCAAAAAGAACTTCTCACGTATCCCCGTCTATGATGATGACAAGGACAAGGTTATCGGTCTGATTCACACCAAGAAGCTTCTAGCAGTAGGCTTTGAAAATGGTTTTGATGCCATTAATCTGCGACGTATTCTGCAAGAGCCGCTATTTGTGCCTGAGACCATTTTTGTCGACGATTTGCTCAAGGAATTGCGTCGGACGCAGAATCAGATGGCCATTCTCTTGGATGAATACGGAGGTGTCTCTGGTCTGGTGACGCTGGAGGATCTTTTGGAAGAGATCGTCGGTGATATCGATGACGAGACGGATAAGGCAGAGGTAGAGGTGCGTGAGATCGCACCAGATACCTATATCGTCCTGGGGACTATGACCCTCAATGATTTTAATGAGTATTTTGAAACTGAGCTTGAAAGTGATGATGTGGATACCATCGCTGGTTATTATCTGACTGGAGTCGGTAATATCCCTTCGCAGGAAGATAAGGAAAGCTTCCACGTAGACAGTGGCCAGCATCATCTAGAGCTGATTAATGACAAGGTTAAAGAAGGACGTGTGACCAAGGTCAAGGTGCTTGTTAGCTCAATCCAAGAAGAAATAACTGAAGATGAGTAAAAGAGATCCAGCCCTTTGTCGGTATGAATCAGACCGCAGGGTTTGCGCGCTTATATAGCGACTTGGATGTCCAAATTCAATCTTGATGACAACGATAAGTATCGCAGTTCTAAAAGGACTGCGATTTTTTAAAGCACTGCCCCTTGAAATCTTGTCGTAAATCCTATAAAATGAGAGAGCTAGATAGGAATACAAATCTGTCTTTATAGTCGCTGACAGGCCTATTGTGCTGGGCTTGTAGCTGCTTTGGCCGGTTTGATTTCTGATTGAGAGGAGAATGATGTTGATTGTATTAGCAGGCACCATTGGTGCTGGGAAGAGCTCGCTGGCCGCTGCCTTGGGAGAGCATCTGGGAACTGAGGTGTTTTATGAAGCCGTTGATAATAATCCTGTTTTGGATCTCTATTATCAGGATCCTAAAAAATACGCTTTTTTACTGCAGATTTTCTTTTTAAATAAACGCTTCCAGTCTATCAAAGAGGCCTACAAGGCGGATAACAATATTTTAGACCGGTCTATTTTTGAGGACGAACTGTTTTTAACCTTAAATTATAAAAACGGTAATGTCACTAAGACGGAATTGGATATTTATAAGGAGCTTCTGGCTAATATGCTAGAAGAGTTGGACGGCATGCCCAAGAAGCGACCTGACCTTTTAGTGTATATTGATGTTTCATTTGATAAGATGCTGGAGCGGATCAGCCAGCGCGGCCGCAGTTATGAACAGATTGCTGATAACCCCGATCTCTACGAATATTATCAGCAGGTACACGGTGAGTATCCGGATTGGTATGAAAATTATGATATCTCCCCTAAAATCCGTATCGACGGCAACAAGCTGGACTTTGTTAAAAACGAAAATGATCTCCAAACGGTCTTCGGTATGGTAGACCAAGCGCTCAAGGAGCTGGATTTACTGTGACAGTCCTAATCGTTAACACCTCACTCTAAGAGATTGAGGTGTTTTTTACTAGTATTATTGCGGTGCTCTTATCTGGATTTTTATAGCCAAAAACGTTATAATAAAGTTGCCGTTAGTAAAGCGGTTGCAAAGATATATATCGGCTGATGACAGCCGTAAGGCAGGGCTGCGAAGCCGTAGAAAAGAGATTATTATGGCAGAAGCAATAGATTACCGGCAAGTGACCGGCATGATTCATTCCACGGAAAGTTTTGGGACTGTTGATGGTCCCGGTGTGCGTTTTGTTGTTTTTATGCAGGGCTGCAAGATGCGCTGCCAATATTGCCATAACCCCGATACGTGGGAGATGGAGACCAACCAATCAACAGTGCGAACAGTTGATGATGTTCTTAATGAAGCCCTGCGTTACAAGGGCTACTGGGGCAGTCAGGGAGGAATCACCGTTTCTGGCGGTGAGGCTATGCTGCAGATTGACTTTATCACAGCTCTTTTTATCGAGGCAAAGAAACTAGGTATTCACTGTACCTTGGATACCTGTGGCTTCGCCTATCGGCCTACGCCTGAGTACCACGCTATTGTGGATAAGCTCTTAGCTGTGACTGACTTGGTTCTGCTGGATATCAAGGAGATCAATCCTCAGCAGCATATTGTCGTGACGCGCCAGCCTAATAAAAATATTTTGCTCTTTGCTAAGTACCTATCGGATAAAAAGATACCCGTCTGGATCCGTCATGTCTTGGTACCGGGACTGACAGACTTTGATGAGGACTTGATTGAACTGGGAAAATTCGTAGAAACGTTGGATAACGTCGATAAGTTTGAAATTCTCCCTTACCATACCTTGGGAGAGTTCAAATGGCGAGAATTGGGGATTCCTTACACCTTGGAAGGTGTCAAACCGCCGACCAAAGAGCGGGTACAAAATGCTAAAACGCTCATGCATACAGAAAGTTACCAAGACTATCTCAAGCGCGTTAAGCAGGCAGCTGTTGAATAAGAAAATTATATCAGAAAGCTGGGACAAAAGTTCCAGCTTTTTGATATAATAAAAAGGTCCGCTTTTAAAAGGGGCTGGCCCTTTTATACTTGAAGCAAATAAGCTTAAACGAATTAAGCTTGGAGCTGATTGCCCAGTTTCTCAATGCTGTCTAATGGATGACCAGTTCGGCAATGCCGATTAAACACTTTAGCAGGTCTTTGACTTTTCTGATGAGTTACCTAGCTGTGAGAAAAATGCAAGCCAAGACCTTTACAGGAGGCTGAGAGTAGGACAAAAATCAATAAATCTAGAACAGTGCAATGAGTCTGGACTTTTGTCCTAGACTCAATAGACTTAAGCAGTCAGTATCGATCCAAGATATACAGCATTTATGCTAGAAAGTGCCAGTTTGATTTTTAAAGCGTATGACTTAGAAAGGAATAGTAGTAATGCAAGCCTTAGAAGAAAAATTACAAGCAGATTTTGGGATTGTTTTTAAGGACAAAACACTTCTAGAAACAGCCTTTACCCACACTTCCTATGCCAACGAGCACCGCCTCCTAAACATTTCACATAACGAACGTCTGGAGTTTTTAGGAGACGCCGTTCTGCAATTATTGATTTCGCGCTATTTATTTGAAAAATACCCCAAGAAACCCGAAGGAGACTTATCAAAAATGCGCTCCATGATTGTACGGGAGGAGAGTTTAGCAGGATTTTCCCGTGACTGTGGTTTTGAAGCCTTTGTCAAACTAGGAAAAGGTGAGGAAAAATCAGGCGGTAGAGATCGCGAGACGATCCTAGGAGATTTATTCGAAGCGTTTTTGGGAGCCCTGCTCCTAGATGCAGGAGTGGAAACAGTAGAAAGTTTTCTCAATCAGGTCATGATTCCCAAGGTTGAAGTGGGTGATTTTGAGCGAGTTAAGGACTATAAGACAGCCCTGCAGGAAGCCTTGCAGGTCAAAGGCAGTGTGACCATTAGCTACCGTGTTATTAGTGAAACGGGTCCTGCTCATGATAAACTATTTAAAGTGAGTCTGTCGGTTGATGGACAGGATCTTAGCCAAGGGCAAGGTAAGTCCAAAAAATTGGCAGAGCAGGATGCTGCCAAGACGGCCCTGCTCCAACTGGGACGAGGTTAGTATGTTTCTAAAAGAGATTGAAATGCAGGGGTTCAAGTCTTTTGCGGACAAGACCCGTATTGAATTTGACCGCGGTGTGACAGCCGTGGTTGGCCCTAATGGTTCTGGTAAGTCAAATATTACGGAAAGTCTGCGCTGGGCCTTGGGGGAGTCCTCTGCTAAAAGTCTGCGCGGCGGTAAGATGCCAGACGTTATTTTTGCAGGAACTCAAGATCGCAGTCCCCTTAATTTTGCTCAGGTAACAGTCGTACTGGATAATAGCGATGGTTTCATTGCTGACAGCAGCGATGAGATTCGGGTGGAGCGTCATATCTACCGCAATGGTGACAGTGACTATCTGATTGATGGTAAAAAAGTGCGTTTGCGCGATATTCACGATTTATTCATGGATACCGGCCTTGGACGCGATTCGTTTTCGATCATCTCTCAGGGGCGCGTTGAGGCTATTTTCAACAGTCGGCCTGAAGAGCGCCGAGCTATCTTTGAAGAGGCAGCAGGCGTTCTCAAATACAAAACCCGTAAAAAAGAAACCCAAAGCAAACTGGATAAAACACAGGATAATCTGGATCGGCTGGAAGACATCATCTATGAGCTGGAAGGCCAGATTAAGCCCTTGGAAAAGCAAGCACAGACCGCCAAACAGTTTTTGGACTTAGATGACAAGCGCAAAAAACTCCAGTTAGACATCTTGATTGAAGATATTAAGGTCAATCGAGCTGAACTTGATAAGAGCAATCACCAGCTGGCTTCTGTTAAGACTGATTTAACAGCCTGCTATGAGCAGCGTAATCGTTTAGAGTCCGAAAATCAAAAGCTCAAGGAACGCCGGCAGAGCCTATCACAGAGTATGGATAAGGAACAGGCCGAGCTTTTGGAAGTTACTCGCCTTATTGCCGATTATCAGCGTCGGATTGAGGTTCTTTCTTTGGAATCCAGTCAAAAAGCTGAAAAGCAGGCGGATGCTGAAAATCGTTTGGCAGACCTGGAACAAGATAAAGAGAAGCTGCTGCAAGCCTTGTCTGAAAAGCAGCAGGAACAAGAGCAGCTGGCTGAAAAGTTAACAGTCCTCAAAAATCGCATCAGTCAATTGGAAGTCGATCTCTCTCGTTTTTCGACTGATCCCGATCAGATTATTGAAAATTTACGGGAAGAGTTTGTGGCTCTGCTGCAAAAAGAGGCAGATCTTTCCAATCGTTTAACTGCCCTGCAGGCGGATATTGAACAAGAGGAACAAGCCCAAGCTGAACAATCAGCTGAGCGGCAGCAGCTGACTGCAGACCTGACTCAGGCGAAAGAGCAAGCTCAAATAGCTCTGGCTGCTTTTGAAACTGCTAAGGGCAATGTTAAGGAGCTGCTGGATAGCTATCAAGTCCAAGTCCAGCAAGCAAGAGCAATCAGTGCTAACTACCAAGATGAGCAAGAAAAGATGTTTGCCATCATGGACAAGATAAAGGAAAAGGAAGCACGCAAGCGCAGTCTGGAAGCTATTCAGAAGAATCATAGTAATTTTTATGCCGGTGTCAAAACCGTCCTCCAGCAAGCTGATAAACTAGGCGGAATTATTGGAGCTGTTTCTGAGCATCTTTCCTTTAATCCTGACTATCAGACGGCTCTGGAAATAGCTCTGGGCGGCAGCAGTCAAAATATCATTGTAGAGGATGAAGCCGCAGCTAAGAGGGGGATTGATTTTCTCAGACGCAATCGCCAAGGGCGGGCGACCTTTTTGCCCTTGACTACGATCAAACCCCGCCACATGGCTGAACGCAATTTGGAAAACATTACCCAAGCTCAGGGCTTCCTTGGTCTTGCCAGCGACTTGGTGACCTTTGATGATAAGCTGTCCAACATCTTTCAGAATCTTCTGGGTGTTACTGCTATTTTTGATACTGTTGATCATGCCAATCAGGCAGCGCGCTCTGTCGGCTATCAGGTGCGAATGGTGACCTTGGATGGGACAGAGCTGCGCCCAGGTGGCTCCTTTTCAGGCGGTGCCAGCCGCAATAATAATACGACCTTTATCAAGCCGGAATTAGATAGCTTGACAGAAGAATTGACGGTACTCAAAAATCAGCTGGCTCAGCAGGAGACAGCTCTTGCTCAGCTTAAGACTGCCGTCAAACAAAAAGAAGAAGAACTAGCTAGTCTCAAGGAAGCCGGTGAGCAGGCACGCTTGGATGAGCAGAAAGCTGAGCTGGCCTATCAAAATCAAGCTGATCGTTTGTCCGACCTCAACCAAGTCTTTAGTGCCTTGTCTGCTAATCAAGAAGGAGAGGCTGCGGTTAATCTGATAGATGAAAAAGACAAGCTGGAAGCAGACTTAGCTGGAGTTGAAGAGCAAAAGGTACATGTCCAGGAGCAGCTGGATAAAATTAAGAATGATAAGGATACGATTACAGCTCAGGTCAATCAATTAAATGAGGAGCTGGCGCAAGCAAGACTGTCTGAGCGTGAATTAACAGGAGAAGAGCGTTTTGCTAGAAATGAGCTGAATCGCCTTAAACTGAACCTGACTGATGTCGAGAAAAATATTGACACCCTCACCCAGCAGCTAAGTACTCAGGCGAGCGACCTATCGCCAGATGAACTGCCTAAGCTAGCCAAGCAGCTGGATCAGGCCCAAGAACGCAAGACTGAGTTGGAAACCGGCCTTATTCGATTGCGGTTTGAAGTGGAAGACTGTGATGGACAGCTCGATGATATTGAAGAGCAAGTTCAAGCCGCCAGCAAGCGCAATGAAGATTTGATTAGGCGTCAGGCTCACCTTGAAGCTGAAATTGATAGCCTCTCGGATAAACTGCGCCAGTTTGCCCGCCAGCTGTCTGAGGATTATCAGATGAGTTTTGAGCAGGCCAGTCAGACAGCTAGTCCTTTGGAAGATGTGCCGGCAGCCAGGCAGCAGTTGACATCGCTTAATCGTCAAATTAAGGCGCTAGGTCCTATTAATTTGGATGCGATTGAACAGTACGATGAAGTCAGCACCCGTCTATCCTTCCTCAATGAGCAAAAATCAGATTTAGTAGATGCAAAAAACCTTCTGCTCAGTACTATCCATGATATGGATGATGAAGTTAAATCTCGTTTCAAGACGACTTTTGAAGCTATTCGTGAGAGTTTTAAGGAAACCTTTGTGCAGATGTTTGGCGGCGGTTCGGCTGACCTTGTCTTGACAGAAGGAGACTTGCTGACAGCTGGCGTAGAAATCTCTGTGCAGCCGCCGGGCAAAAAAATTCAGTCCCTCAACCTGATGTCTGGTGGAGAGAAGGCCCTGTCTGCTTTAGCCCTCCTCTTTTCCATCATTCGTGTTAAGACCATTCCGTTTGTGATCCTAGATGAGGTAGAGGCAGCATTAGATGAAGCGAATGTTAAGCGCTTTGGCGATTATCTCAACCGCTTTGATAAGGCCAGCCAGTTTATCGTGGTCACCCACCGTAAGGGGACAATGGCCGCAGCTGACAGCATCTACGGCGTCACCATGCAGGAATCCGGAGTCTCTAAAATCGTCTCCGTCAAGCTAAAGGATGCTGAAAATATGGTGGAATAGACCATCAAAAAAGCCGATTCATCGGCTTTTTTACTATAACAAACTCTCAATTTCTGAGATTAGCTCAGCTGGTTCTGATTTAGAAGCGAAGCGCCTGACAACTCTGCCTTGGCGATCAACTAAAAATTTAGCAAAATTCCACTCAATAGGCTTACCTAAAGGGCCAGTTTGCTGAGATTTAAGCCATTTATAGAGCGGGTCGGTCTGGCTGCCGTTGACCTTTATCTTGGCAAAGCGCGGAAAGGTTGTCTGGTAATTCAGCGTACAGAAATTGTTGATTTCCTCAGCTGTTCCTGGTGCCTGTCCAGCGAATTGGTTACAAGGAAAATCAAGAATTTCAAAGTCCTGATCTTTATAGCTGTCGTAGAGAGCTTGCAACCCTTCGTATTGGGGAGTCAGCCCGCAGCCCGTAGCCGTATTGACGATCAGCAAGACTTTGCCGCGATAATCACTGAGGGCAGTCAGTTCTCCGTCTTGCCTAGCAACTGTAAAATCATAGATAGTCATAAGCCACCTCCTGTATTCTTTTCCTTAGTCTATCAAAAAAGCGCGGTCCTTACCAGTTTAAAAGTAAAGAAAAAGCCGAACATAAGGTAGGTAATTCGCAAAAAATCTTTAGTTTTAGCCTTGAAAGTGATATGATAGGAAAGTACTACGCAAAGTTAAAGGAGAGGTGGTTATGGCCATAAAAAAACTCGAAGCGAGCAGCGATCAGAACATTATCAGCGAAGAAGTTCAAATTTTACAGGAACTTCTGGAAGACACCACACGTCAGATGGTCGGTAATAAGGTTTTTTCTCGCATTGAAGAGATGATTGACCTATCGACAAGGGGAGAATATGGGGATTTGGAAAAGGTTATTCAGACTGTTTCCAATGATGACATGGTAGTCATTGCCCGCTATTTCTCCATTCTGCCGCTTTTGATTAATATCTCAGAAGATGTGGATCTAGCTTATGAAGTTAACCACCAAAATAACACCGATAGAGATTATCTGGGAAAAATCTCGACAACCATTGATTTAGTAGCCCAAAAGGATAATGCACAAGAAATCCTGCAGCAGGTCAATGTTGTGCCAGTCTTGACTGCCCACCCCACCCAAGTGCAGCGCAAGACCATGCTGGAGTTGAATCAAAAGATTCACGAGCTTCTGCGCAAGCACCGCGATGTCAAGTTAGGCCTGATCAATAAGGATAAATGGTATGCGGATCTCCGTCGTTATATCGAGATCATGATGCAAACGGACATTATCCGCGAGCAAAAGCTCAAGGTAACCAATGAAATCACCAATGTCATGGAGTACTACAATAGCTCCCTGATTAAGGCCATCACTAATCTGTCATCCGAATACCAGCGTTTAGCTGCCCAGCGCGGCTTAAAGTTGGAAAATCCTAAACCCATCACTATGGGGATGTGGATCGGTGGCGACCGCGACGGCAATCCCTACGTAACAGCCGAGACTTTGCGAATTTCAGCAACCGTTCAAAGTGAGGTCATTTTAAATTACTATATTGAAAAGCTTAATACACTTTACCGCGGCTTTTCTCTTTCGACCCATCTGACGCAGACATCAGAGGCTGTTCAGCGCCTAGCCTCCCTGTCAGATGATACCTCCATCTATCGGGAGCATGAGCCCTATCGTAAGGCCTTTAGTTATATTCAATCTAAGGTTATTCAGACTCTACTGAATTTACATGCACAGGAAGCTGGTGTCCAGCTGCCTCTTGGTCAGGTCAAATCTACTAGTTTGAGCAGCAGCATTATTGCCAATTATATTCAAAATCAGGTTGGCAGTCGAGCCTCTGAACTGGCAGCCAACCAGCTTGCAGCCTATCAAAGTGCCCGAGAATTAAAAGATGATTTGTTAGCTATCCGTGATTCATTAGTAGCTAATGGCGGAGAAGCGCTCTTAACCGGAGATTTTGAGGAACTCTTGCAGGCCGTTGAGGTCTTTGGCTTTTACTTGGCTAGTATTGACATGCGACAAGACTCCAGTGTTCAGGAAGCCTGTGTGGCTGAATTGCTCAAGTCAGCGAATATTGTAGAAGATTACAGCAGCCTGTCTGAGGAGGAAAAGTGCCAAGTTCTTCTCAAAGAACTCCTAGAGGATCCGCGGCCGCTCTCTTCAACGCATGCTGAGAAATCAGACCTGCTCCAAAAGGAGTTGGCCATCTATCAAACAGCACGCGATATGAAAGATCTACTTGGGGAAGATGTCATTAAGCAGCATATTATTTCCCACACTGAAAGTGTATCTGACATGTTTGAGCTAGCTATTATGCTCAAAGAAGTCGGATTGATCGATAAAGAATCTGCCCGTGTGCAGATTGTACCGCTCTTTGAAACCATTGAGGACTTGGATAATGCCACGGCTATTATGGAAGACTATCTCTCATATGACCTTGTTAAACAATGGATTGCATCGAACGGCAACTACCAAGAAATCATGCTGGGGTATTCAGACAGTAATAAAGATGGCGGCTACCTAGCTTCCGGCTGGACCCTCTACAAGGCGCAGAATGCCTTGACTAAAATTGGTGAGGACCACGGAATTAAGATTACCTTCTTCCATGGCCGCGGTGGAACTGTAGGCCGCGGTGGCGGTCCTTCTTACGAAGCTATCACCTCCCAGCCATTTGGTTCTATCAAGGATCGCATCCGCTTAACAGAGCAGGGAGAAGTAATTGGATTTAAATATGGCAATAAAGATGCTGCCTACTATAACTTAGAAATGTTGGTATCAGCAGCTATCAACCGTATGGTTACCCGTATGATTGCTGACCCTAATGAGATTGATGGTTTCCGTGCTGACATGGATAAAATCGTAGCAGATTCCAATAGGATCTACCGTGATCTTGTTTTTGGCAATCCACATTTCTATGATTATTTCTTTGAAGCCAGCCCTATTAAAGAAGTGTCCAGTCTCAATCTCGGTTCTCGTCCAGCGGCTCGCAAAACAATTACAGAAATTTCAGGTTTGCGGGCGATTCCATGGGTTTTCTCTTGGTCTCAAAATCGTATAATGTTTCCGGGATGGTACGGTGTTGGCTCGGCTTTCAAACACTTTATTGATGCTAAAGATAGCAATTTGGAAAAACTGCGTCACATGTATAAAACTTGGCCTTTCTTTAATTCCTTGCTGTCTAATGTTGATATGGTTCTGTCGAAATCTAACATGAATATTGCCTTTCAGTATGCTCAGTTGGCTGAAAGACAGGAAGTGCGGGATGTTTTCAACATTATTTTGGACGAATGGCAGCTGACCAAAAATGTTATTTTGGCTATTGAGGGACAAGAAGAACTCCTTGCTGAGAATCCATCTCTAAAATCCAGTCTGGATGTCCGTCTACCCTACTTCAATGTCCTGAACTATATCCAAATTGAATTGATTAAACGTCTGCGTAATGAAGGACTTGATGAAGATACTGAAAAGCTAATCCATATCACGATCAATGGTATTGCTACCGGTCTGCGCAACTCAGGCTGATGCCCACAATCAAAATCAACATGAGGGACTGAACAGGTTATTGTTCAATCCCTTTTATAATAGGCTTTTTAAAGGCTTCTTAGAGGCAAAAATGGGACGTTCCGCCTTTTATTTTGTAGCTAAACGTGATATAATTCTAAGAATATGACTGTTAAGTATTGGAGAAATCATGAAAATTGATAAAAAGCACTTGCTCAATTATTCCATACTAATTCCCTATCTTGTGCTATCTGTGATCGGTTTGATTGTTGTCTACTCGACAACCAGTGTAACCTTGATTAAGTTTGGACTCAATCCCTTTAGCTCTGTTTTAAACCAAGCGGCTTTCTGGCTGGTTAGTCTTTTGGGAATTACCTTTATTTATCGCCTGAAGTTAAATTTTCTAAAAAATAAGCGCGTGTTGACAGCAGCCCTCCTCGTTGAGGTCGTTTTACTGATTGTTGCCAAGTTTTTCTCAGAGGAAATCAACGGTGCTAACGGCTGGATTTCGCTGGGCCCGATTACCTTTCAGCCGGCAGAATATCTCAAGCTGATAATGGTCTGGCTGCTAGCCTTTACCTTTTCCAGACGTCAGGGTGATATTGAGACCTACGACTATCAGGCCTTGACTCGGAGGCGCTGGTACCCGCGTTCTTTAGATGATTTAAAAGACTGGCGGATCTACTCGATGATAATGGTCGGCTTAGTCGTCATCCAGCCTGACTTGGGAAATGCGACTATTATTGTCTTGTCTGGGCTGATTATGTTTGCAGTAAGCGGGATTGGCTACCGTTGGTATATCGCTTTGGTCGGTGTCATCGTTAGTGCTTCAACGATATTCTTAGGGATCATCAAGGTCGTCGGTGTAGAGACGATGTCCAATGTGCCAATTTTTGGCTACGTTGCTAAACGTTTCAGTGCCTACTTCAATCCTTTCAAGGACTTGGCAGATTCAGGATTGCAGTTAGCCCACTCCTATTATGCGATGAGCAATGGGGGCTGGCTGGGCCGTGGACTGGGAAATTCTATCGAAAAGAATGGTTACCTGCCTGAAGCAACGACCGATTTTGTCTTTTCAATTCTAATTGAGGAAATGGGCTTTATCGGTGCTGGTCTTATTTTAGCCCTTGTCTTCTTTTTAATCTTGCGCATTATGCTGGTAGGGATCAAGGCTAAGAACCCATTTAATTCTATGATGGCTCTGGGGATTGGCGGGATGATTCTGATGCAGGTTTTTGTCAATATCGGCGGAATTTCAGGCTTGATTCCATCGACTGGCGTTACCTTTCCCTTCCTCTCACAAGGAGGAAACAGTCTCTTGCTTTTATCAGTTGCCATCGGTATCGTGCTGAATATTGACGCTAACGAAAAACGTGAGGAAATTTATCAGGAAGCAACCGAAGAGATACAAAAGGCTCAAACCCAAGAATTCAAGGTTATTAGTTGAAAGAGGAAGTGAGACATTGCATATGATGGTATATCATATGTATGTCCCAACCTCTTTTTATTATGGTTTCAGAACAGTTTTTTAATAGAGAGAAGCAGTCATAACCAGCAGTTCAACTGCAAATTAATAAGACTTTGGGCTTCTCTTGATTTCCTGATTTTAGGTGCAAGCTTCAAGGAGGGAAGAGTAGAGAGAGCAGAATTATAGACATAGCTATTTTTTAGTTGCAACTGTAGATTAAAGATGATATACTGCCCGTGAAAACGCATTCATAAAAAATACTTAATTAAGCTAGGAGGCCATAGAGATGAAAATTACAGCCGCACTTGCTAAAAAACAAGGGCAAGATTTAAAAACAGAGGAGCTTGAACTTCGTGAACCTCAAGCTGATGAGGTATTGATCAAAATCGTTGCGACCGGTATCTGCCATACAGATGCTATTGGGCGTGATTTCGGTGTCACCCCTTATCCAGTTTTACTGGGACATGAGGGAGCTGGAATCGTTGAGAAGGTTGGGGACTTTGTTACCAGTGTTGAGCCGGGAGACCATGTTGTGCTGTCTTTTGCCTACTGCGGCCACTGTGTCAACTGTTTAAGCGGTCATCCAGCCAATTGTATTCACTGTGGACCAATAAATTTTGGGGGACGTTTTTTGGACGGTACAACCCCCTTGACTCAGGAAGGTCAGCAAGTCTCTAATTTCTTTGGGCAATCGTCATTTGGAAGCTATTCTATTGCCAAAGAGAATAATGTTGTTAAGGTAGATAAAGAGGTGGATATCGCCCTTTTGGGCCCGCTAGGCTGTGGCATTCAAACCGGAAGCGGTACTGTTTTGAACCGTTTAAGACCTGAATTTGGTTCTTCAATTGTGGTTTATGGAACTGGCGCGGTTGGCTTGAGTGCCATAATGGCTGCCAAACTCATTGGCTGCAAGAACATCATCGCTGTAGATATTCATGATAATCGCTTGGCGTTAGCCAAAGATCTAGGTGCAACTCACACTATTAACAGTAAAACAGAAGACATTGTTGAAAGTGTTAAAGCCATCACAGGAGATGGTGCAGAGTATGGTGTTGATACGACAGGAGTTCCTATTGTTGTCAGATCAGCCTTACGAGCCTTGATGCCTATGGGAAATCTTGCGGTTGTTGGTTTTACGCCTGAAATGGAAATCGATATTCACAATGAAATTATGGCTGAAAGCAAGTCCTTGATTGGTGTTGTAGAAGGCGACGCTGTACCGCAAATTTTTATTCCTAGTTTAGTGGACTTCTACAAAGAAGGGCGCTTCCCATTTGATAAATTGGTTAAATTTTATGATTTTAATGAGATTAATCAAGCCTTTCTGGATTCTGCTGATGGTTCGGTCATTAAGCCTATTGTCAAAATGCCCTAGAGAGCTATCGTTAACCTAAGCAGTAGAATAAAGAGCTGGATTCCCAGGCAGTTCAGCTCTTTAATACTCCCTAAATAGGTGACGCTACCCCCTTGAGCTACTTACCTAATTTTTCTGCTTATTTGGATCGAAAGAAGTGCAAGAGATTTTTGAGCTTGCCATTCTCTTTTTTTGATAAAAAGCCTTTGACAATTATGTAAAAAGCTTGCATTTCTAAAACAATTTGATAGAATAGTAGGGTAAAGTTAGACTGTATTGCCTACCGTCTATCTATAAAATATATTTTATTGGAGGCTTTTCCTAAATGGCAAAAGAAAAATACGATCGTAGTAAACCACACGTTAACATTGGTACTATCGGACACGTTGACCATGGTAAAACTACTTTGACAGCAGCTATTACTACTGTATTGGCACGTCGTCTTCCAAGTGCTGTTAACCAGCCAAAAGACTACTCCTCAATCGATGCTGCACCAGAAGAACGCGAACGCGGTATCACTATCAACACTGCACACGTTGAGTATGAAACTGAAAAGCGTCACTATGCCCACATCGACGCTCCAGGACACGCGGACTATGTTAAAAACATGATCACCGGTGCCGCTCAAATGGACGGAGCTATCCTTGTAGTAGCATCTACTGACGGACCAATGCCACAAACTCGTGAACACATCTTGCTTTCACGCCAAGTTGGTGTTAAGAACCTTATCGTCTTCATGAACAAGGTTGACTTGGTTGACGATGAAGAATTGCTTGAATTGGTTGAAATGGAAATCCGTGACCTCTTGTCAGAATACGATTTCCCAGGTGATGATGTTCCTGTTGTTCAAGGTTCAGCACTTAAAGCCCTTGAAGGTGATACAGCTGCCGAAGACAAGATCATGGAATTGTTGGACATCGTTGATGACTACATTCCAGAACCAAAACGTGATACTGATAAGCCATTGCTTCTTCCAGTCGAAGACGTATTCTCTATCACTGGTCGTGGTACTGTTGCTTCAGGACGTATCGACCGTGGTACTGTAAAAGTTAATGACGAAGTTGAAATCGTTGGTATCAAAGACGAAATCGAAAAAGCTGTTGTTACCGGAGTTGAAATGTTCCGTAAACAGCTTGACGAAGGTCTTGCTGGTGATAACGTTGGTGTGCTTCTTCGTGGTATCCAACGTGACGAAATCGAACGTGGTCAAGTATTGGCTGAACCAGGTTCAATCCACCCACACACTAAGTTTAAAGGTGAAGTTTACATCCTTTCTAAAGATGAAGGTGGACGTCATACACCATTCTTCAACAACTACCGTCCACAGTTCTACTTCCGTACAACTGACGTAACTGGTTCAATCGAATTGCCAGCAGGTACTGAAATGGTTATGCCTGGTGATAACGTTACTATCGACGTTGAATTGATCCACCCAATCGCCGTTGAACAAGGTACTACCTTCTCTATCCGTGAAGGTGGACGTACTGTTGGTTCAGGTATCGTTTCAGAAATCGAAGCTTAAGCGATTAAGTTCCCGTTAAAACGATTAAAAGTCAGACAATGAAAAAGCTAGTGGCCCCTTGGGTACTGGCTTTTTCTATGCTATAATGGACTAAATAATTTTTAGGAGAATCCTGTATATGAAGACACCTTTTGTCAGCAAAAACCAATTAGACCAGATTACAAAAGAATTTCCAACCCCCTTTCATCTTTACGATGAAAAAGGAATCCGTGAAACAGCGCGAGCTGTGAATAAGGCCTTTGCTTGGAATCTTGGTTTTAAGGAGTATTTTGCGGTTAAGGCAACCCCTAACCCTAGTATTTTGAAAATCTTACAAGAGGAGGGCTGCGGTGTCGACTGTGCAACTGATGTCGAACTAATGATGGCTCATAAGCTAGGGTTTAAAGACATTAGCTTTACCTCCAATGATACTAAAGCGCAGGAATTTGTCTATGCCCGCCAGACTGGTGCCATGATCAATTTGGATGCTTATGAGCATATTGCTTTCTTAGAAGAGGTCGCCGGTTTACCTGAAACGGTCTCTCTTCGCTACAATCCCGGCGGTGTCTTCTCGCTTGGGACTGATATTATGGACCACCCAGAAGATTCTAAATTCGGGATGACCAAGAATCAACTTTTGCAAGGCTATAAAGATTTGAAGGCCAAAGGCGTTAAAAATTTTGGTCTCCATGCCTTTCTAGCGTCGAATACCGTTACTAACGACTACTATCCAACCTTGGCTGGGCAGTTATTTGAATTAGCTTTGGAAATTAGGGAAGTAGCAGGGGTTGAACTCAGTTTTATCAATCTATCTGGTGGTGTCGGTGTCGATTATACGCCGGCTGATAAGCAGAATGATATCGCTGCTATCGGTGAGGGTGTCCGTGCGAAATTTGAAGATATCCTTGTTCCCAACGCGCTGGGGCATGTTAAAATTTTTACGGAACTCGGCCGTTTTATGCTAGCGCCGCATGGTCACCTTGTTACCAAGGTGCTCCACCTCAAGGATACTTATCGCCACTATGTCGGTGTTGATGCCAGCGCCGTTAACCTCCTGCGTCCTGCCATGTACGATGCTTATCATCATATCACGAATATCAGTAATCCTGATGGGGCGCCCGAAGTGGTAGATGTGGTTGGCTCTCTTTGTGAAAATAATGATAAGTTCGCTAAGCAGCGTGAACTAGCACAAGCCCGCGTCGGTGATCTGCTGATTATCCATGATACAGGTGCTCATGGGTTCTCTATGGGCTATCAGTACAATGGCCGCCTGCGTTCAGCTGAGATTCTTTTACAGGAAAACGGCAAAGCTAAAATGATCCGCCGTGCAGAAAGACCAGAAGATTATTTTGCTACCCTTTATGGTTTTGGCTTAGATGAAGACGAATAATAAGCCGAAACCCTAAAATAATGTAACTCTCGTCCTATTGAAGGCGAGAGTTTTTGTTTTAACCTTATCTTCCTGCCATGCAGGTCCGAGTAGTTAATGACACTGGGAGAGTGGCCTAATAGATAAAGAGCTGGGTAAGTTTGTTCTATGTCTGTCCGTTGTCAAGGTCAGGGCTTTCTGGTATAATGAGGTGAGTAAAAAATTTCTAGGAGTTATACAAACATGGCACTTTGGTTAGCTATTTTATTGATTGCTGTTGCCCTAATGGGTGGTGTTTTATTAGGGGCTTACTTGGCTCGCCGCCAATTTACAAAGGAAATTGCTGAATACCCACGTTTGACACCGGATGCGATCCGTGAGATGATGAGCTCTATGGGGCAAAAGCCAAATGAGGCAAAAATCCAACAAACCTACCGCAATATCGTTAAGCAGTCAAAAGCAGCAGCGAATAAGAAAAAATAAGTATGAAAAGGAGAGGTTGGAAGGTATTTCTTCCAGCCTTTAATACTGTCAAAAATTCAGTCCGTATTTTTATGTACCGACGAAAATAGATTGTATCAGGATTCAAAGTAGCAGGGGCAAAAAAAGGATTCAGCAGATGGAGTGTTTGCCCGTCAATAGGAAGTGAAAGATGGATAATAGACCTATTGGTTTTTTAGATTCTGGTGTGGGTGGCCTGACGGTAGTTCGTGAGCTGATGCGCCAGCTTCCCCATGAGGAGATTGTTTATATTGGTGATTCGGCTAGGGCTCCCTATGGCCCCAGACCGGCTGAACAGATTCGGGAGTATACTTGGCAGTTGGTGAATTTTCTGCTGACCAAGGATGTCAAAATGATTGTTATGGCCTGCAATACAGCGACGGCTGTTGTTTGGGAAGAAGTCAAGCAAGAGCTGGATATCCCTGTCTTAGGAGTCGTTCTACCGGGTTCCAGTGCAGCAATTAAATCCACGACATCTGACAGAATTGGTGTTATTGGGACACCGATGACGGTCAAGTCAGATATCTACCGTCAGAAAATTATGGACCTAGCACCGCAGATGCAGGTTACAACCCTAGCTTGTCCCAAGTTCACCCCGCTCGTAGAGTCCAATCAAATGAATTCTAGCGTGGCCAAAAAGATTGTTTATGAAACCTTGGCCCCCTTAGTTGGAAAGGTTGATACTCTGATACTGGGCTGCACCCATTATCCATTGTTGCGGGGAATTATCCAAAATGTTATGGGACCATCAGTTAAGCTGATTGACAGTGGAGCAGAAACTATCCGTGATGTCTCTGTTCTTCTCAATTATTTCCAGCTCAATCGCAGCCGTGAAGCCGCTCTTGGTCATCACCGTTTTTATACGACAGCCAGTATTGATTCCTTTAAGGAAATCGCTGAGAATTGGCTGGGACAGGATTTAAATGTGGAGCATATCAAATTATGACTGATAAAATTTATGAATATAAAGACGACCATAATTGGTTTGTCGGTAAATGGAGCAACGTTTCCAACATTTATAGTCTAGGTGCCCAAGATGAGTTCACTCAGATTGAGCATGACTTGGCTGGCCTAGTAAGAGAAAAAGGGGGATTCGACATTTGCGTTCTGCGTCTGTCCTCTGATTTTCGCTTGCTGGCCTTCATCGTTGAAATGATTAATGAAGAACTAGGGCGCCAGTTTGAAGTCAGCCAGCATAAGGAGGCTGTTCTCATAACTGAAAATGGAATTTTGCAGCTTGTGCACCTGCCTAAGTCTGGTGTAGCTGTATCTGACTTTTTTGATCAAGAGGCTGGAGGACAACAGCCTAGGGATACCATCCTTATTGCGACCCGTAATGAGGGCAAGACCCGCGAATTTCGTGAATTATTTAAAGAGTTAGGTCTTGGGGTTGAAAATCTCAACGACTACCCTGATCTGCCAGATGTAGCTGAAACAGGGACATCATTTGAAGAAAATGCTCGCTTGAAAGCAGAGACCATTTCAGAGCTGACCGGTAAGATGGTCTTAGCAGATGATTCTGGCCTTAAGGTTGATGCGTTAGGTGGCTTGCCTGGTGTCTGGTCCGCGCGTTTTTCAGGTCCTGATGCGACAGACAACAGCAACAATGCTAAACTGCTACACGAGTTGGCCATGGTCTTTGAGAAAAAAGACCGGACAGCCCAGTTTCATACAACTCTGGTCGTTGCAGCTCCTCATCGCAGCAGTCTGGTTGTTGCAGCGGATTGGCCCGGCTATATCGGTGTGGAAGCCAAAGGCAGCAATGGCTTTGGCTACGATCCTCTCTTTTTGGTCGGAGAGACTGACAAAACAGCTGCAGAGCTAACATCAGAAGAAAAAAATGCGCAATCCCACCGAGGACAGGCCGTTAAGAAATTAATGGAGGTATTTCCAACATGGCAAAAAACACAATCATAGTCATGAGTGATTCTCATGGCGACCGTGGTATTGTCGAGGATATAAAAAACCACTATCAGGGGCGGGTTGACGCTATCTTTCATAATGGCGATTCTGAGCTGCCTTCCAGTGATGAGATCTGGACAGGAATTAGGGTTGTTCGGGGAAACTGTGACTACGACAGCGGTTATCCCGATACCTTGGTAACAGAACTGGATAATGCGAGAATTGCTCAGACCCACGGCCATCTTTACGGCATCAATTTTTCTTGGGATCGCCTAGACTTCTGGGCTCAAGAAGAAGATGCTGACATTTGCCTCTATGGCCACCTGCATCGGGCAAGTGCTTGGCGTAATGGCAAAACTGTCTTTGTCAATCCCGGATCTGTTTTACAACCGCGGGGGGAAATCACAGAGAAGCTCTATGCTAAAATTGAAATTTCAGAGGCGCTTATCAAAGTGAGTTATTACACCCGCGACCACCAGCTCTATCCAAGCTTAACACAGGAATTTGAACGATGATAGCGAAAGAATTTGAAGACTTCCTTACCCCTTTTCAAGAGGACTACCTGACACCAGCAGAGGATCTGGCCCTAGTCATGTCTAATCATAAGGCGGGACATGTTATGCTGCTTTTGACGAGAAATGGCTATTCCAGAATCCCTGTTATGTCGACAGATAAGCGCTATATGGGGACAATTTCGATGTCGGATATTTTGTCCTATCAATCTCAAAATGCTCTTACTGATCAGACCTTGGCTGAGATTGAAGTCATTGAAATGCTCAATCATAAGATTGAGATCCTATCAGACCCAACTGACTTGACAGAGATTTTGCATAAGGTAGTTGACTTTCCGTTTTTGCCAGTCGTTGATGACCAAGGTATTTTCCTAGGAATTATTACCCGCAAAAAGGTGCTGAAATCCATAAACAGTCTATTGCATAATTTTACACAGGAGTATCAGATTGAGCCACTTGATGGAGCAGATTAGCCATTTTATTGCTAGTAAACCTCTTTCGGAAAATTCCCGTAAGTCTTATTACTATGACCTGCAGCAGTTCTGCCGGCTGATCAATGGACAGCTGTCTTCTAGTAAATTAAGACTCTACGAACAATCACTGGCTGGGCTGAAAGTTTCTGCGCGCAAGCGTAAACTATCAGCAGTCAATCAATTTTTACTCTATCTTTATGAAGAAGGTCAGATAGAGACCTATTACCGCTTAAAAAATCGTGAGAAACGCCGTCCTCAGCCAACGAAGCAGGAGCTTTTAGACTTATCTGAGTTCTACCAAGCTGAGGCAAGCTCTGGGAAATGGCTGGCTCTTTTGATGCTGGAATTGGGACTGTCTCCTAATGAGATTGCGGGAATCAAAGTGAGCGACTGTGATGTAGATTTTGAGGTCGTTAGGATAAACAAGGGAGAGCAAGTCAGAGTAATCCCTCTGCCAATGGGTCTGCTCCCATTGTTTGAAAATGTGGCTGGACAGACTTATCTCTTTGACCATAAAGGGCAGCCCTATTCACGTCAGTGGTTTTTTAACCAGCTCAATCGTTTTTTGGCGGACACAGGTCATCCCGATCTGACGGCGCAAAAACTACGAGAACAGTATATCTTAAGAGAGGTAGCGCAGGGAACCTCTCTGCTGGATTTGACTAAAAAATTAGGACTGAAAACATCTTTGACATTGGAGCGCTACTACAGGAATGGATATTAAGTTAAAAGATTTTGAGGGCCCCTTAGACTTGCTGCTGCACCTAGTTTCAAAATATGAAATGGATATTTATGATGTGCCCATTGTGGAGGTCATCGAGCAGTATCTGGCCTATATTTCCACCTTGCAGGCCATGCGGTTGGAAGTGGCCGGTGAATATATGGTTATGGCCAGTCAGCTCATGTTGATTAAGAGCCGCAAGCTTCTGCCAAAAGTGGTAGAAGAAACGCCACTGGAAGAAGATCCGGAGCAAGAACTGCTCAGTCAGTTGGAGGAGTACCAAAGATATAAGGAGCTCAGTCAGGAATTAGCTGCCCAGCATGACATTAGGGCTCGTTTTTTCTCCAAGCCCAAGCAAGAACTGATTTACGAGGATCTTGCTCTGTCACATGACAAGACAACGCTGGACTTGTATCTAGCTTTTTCGAAGGTTATGGCCGCCAAACAGGAAGAAATAAAAAATAGCCATACGACTATTGAACGAGATGATTATAGGATTGAAGATATGATGGTCTTGGTTTCAACCCGTCTAGCGGGTCACAAATCTGTCGAACTGGGGGAAATCTTCTCAGAAGCTCAGTCTCTGAATGAGGTTATCACCATCTTTTTAGCCACTCTAGAACTGATTAAGGTCGGTCGGATTCAAGCCCGACAAGCTGAGAATTTTGGACAGGTCACCTTAATTAGCATGGAAGGAGAGCAGACTTAATGTCTTATTTAGCACAAATGGAAGCCCTGCTCTTTGTGGCGGGAGAAGATGGCCTCAGCCTTCGCAATCTGGCCAGTTTACTGGATATCTCAGCTACGGCAGTCAGCCAGCAGTTGGAAAAATTATCGCAAAAATATGAAGCGGACACCGATTCGGCTCTCTGTCTGTTAGAATCCTCCAATACCTATAAAATTGTGACTAAGGAGACCTATGCTGACCTTCTGCGTCAGTATGCAAAAGCGCCTATTAACCAAAGTTTGTCTCGTGCCAGTTTAGAGGTTTTGTCTATTATTGCCTACAAGCAGCCTATTACTCGGGTTGAAGTGGACAGCATCCGCGGTGTTAATTCCAGTGGAGCTATTTCTAAGTTGCAAGCCTTCGGTTTGATTCAGGAAGTCGGCAAGAAGGATGTTATCGGCCGGCCCAACCTCTATGCGACCACTGATTATTTCTTGGATTATATGGGAATCAACAGCTTGGATGAGCTGGTTGATGCCTCTGCGATCGAATTAGTGGATCAGGAAATGACCCTCTTTAGTGAGGAAGATATTTAAAACAGAAAGAAAATCATGAGAATTAACAAATACATTGCCCACGCTGGTATAGCCAGTCGCAGAAAAGCAGAAGAGCTGATTAAAAAAGGTCTGGTTAGTATCAATGGTCAAACAGTGACAGAGTTGGCTACCAATGTCAAAAATGGTGATTTAGTCGAAGTTTCCGGCCAGCCTATCTATAATGAAGAGAAGGTATACTACCTCCTAAACAAGCCTCGGGGTGTGATTTCTAGCGTCTCAGATGATAAGGGACGTAAGACCGTCATCGACCTTCTGCCAGATGTCAAGGAGCGCATTTACCCTGTTGGTCGGCTGGATTGGGATACGACTGGCCTCTTAATCTTGACCAATGATGGTGATTTTACCGACGAGATGATCCACCCTCGAAATGAGATTGACAAGGTCTATCTGGCACGGGTCAAGGGCATTGCGACTAAAGAAAATCTGCGTCCCCTGACACGAGGCGTGGTGATCGATGGCAAGAAAACAGGGTCTGCCCGCTACAATATTATCAAGGTTGAACCTGATAAGAATCGTTCGGTCGTTGAGCTGACTATCCATGAAGGTCGCAACCATCAGGTTAAAAAGATGTTCGAGGCTGTGGGGCTTCTGGTGGATAAGTTGTCTCGAACACGGTTTGGAACGCTGGATTTAAGAGGGCTACGTCCGGGAGAATCCCGCCGCCTTAATAAAAAAGAAATCAGCCAGCTCCACAATGCGGCTGTTACAAAGAACAAATGAAGAAACTCTTGATCGCCCCGATTCGCCTCTATCAGCGTTACATCTCACCTCTCACTCCTCCTTCCTGCCGCTATCGTCCTACCTGCTCCAACTATATGATTGAAGCTATCGAAAAGCACGGTCTTCTGGGTGTACTCATGGGATTTGCCCGCATCCTGCGCTGCCATCCTTTCGTCGAAGGCGGTGATGATCCTGTGCCCGATCATTTTAGTTTAAGAAGAAATCACAAGTCTCAGAAGTAGAGACTTGTCAGACTGAAGACAAAGCTCTTGGAATTACATTTCTAAGAGCTTTTTGCTCTGTTTAGGAGTATACTAAAAGAAAACAGTTTGTGAGGTAAGGCCATGTTTCACAAAGAAAAGCCAGATTATAAC
>NZ_JBZFUM010000032.1:0-22628 GCF_058314535.1 Streptococcus sp. ELY_125
GGCCTTTTTATTTTGACCAAATTCAAGTAAATACCTTAGTTATTGTCACCTCAGGCCATATTTTTCTAGAGAATTTTTAAAAAAAGACAAACTCCCAAAAAGAAGTTTGTCTTCGGTCTGAAAGGTCCACTGGACCTTTTTATTTACCCAAGCAAAATTGGCTGAAGAGCTGGGTGATGAGTTCGTCTGGAGCAGCATCACCGGTGATTTCTCCGAGGATTTCCCAAGTTCTGGTCATATCAACTTGAAGCAAATCAACAGGCATTCCCATTTCTAAGCCCTTGTTAACTTCCTGCAGACTGGCCAAGGCTTTCTCAATCAGGGAAATATGACGGCTATTGGACAGGTAGGTGGCATCTTTTTCGACCAAGCTAGCATTATCGAAGAACAGTTGGTTGATGCGCTCTTCAATAAGATTGATATTCTCATTCTTTAAGACCGATATATCGATAGCGTCTTCTGGCAGACCTTCCCGCTCAATATACTGCGGTAGGTCGGTTTTATTGATGAGAACAATGCGATTGCTGTTCTTGCTGATATCAAGGAGAATTCGATCTTGTTCGGTTAGTTCTTCAGAGCCATTAAGTACTAAAAGGACCAAGTCTGCCTCAGCTAGGGCTTTTTTAGAACGTTCGACGCCGATTTTTTCGACTGCATCCTCAGTCTCTCGGATCCCCGCCGTATCAATTAGTTTAAGCGGAACGCCATTGATATTGACATATTCTTCAATGACATCACGTGTTGTCCCCTCGATATTGGTGACAATAGCCTTTTCTTCTCGCAAGAGATTATTGAGTAGGCTAGATTTACCGACATTAGGGCGGCCAATGATCGCCGTTGATAGCCCCTCACGCAAGATTTTCCCCCGCTTAGCGGTTCTTAGCAAGCCTGTCAGCAGGTCTTCAAAGTCCTGTGTTTTTTCTTGTATTAAAGCCGTTGTGACCTCTTCGACATCATCGTATTCAGGATAGTCAATATTAACCTCAACCTGAGCCAAGGTATTAAGGATCTCTTGGCGCGTGTTATCGATGAGATTTTTAAGAGAACCATCCAACTGCGCTACAGCAATATTCATGGCTTTATCGGTTTTAGCTCGGATGAGATCCATAACAGCTTCTGCTTGGGTCAAATCAACCCGACCATTAAGAAAGGCCCGCTTCGTAAATTCACCCGGCTCAGCCATCCGTGCACCCGAACGAATGAGAAGCTGCAAAATTTCATTGGTAATAGCAAGGCCGCCATGTGTGTTGATTTCGACCACATCTTCGCGAGTGAAAGTCTTAGGTGAGCGCATAACGCTGACCATGACCTCATCAACAACCTGATTGTGATCCATAATGTGCCCGTAGTTAATGGTGTGGGAATCTACTTCTGCCAAATTTTTCCCCTTAAAGAGGCTGTTAGCAATGGCAATTGCTTCACTGCCAGAAAGGCGGACAATGCCGATAGCACCTTCCCCCATGGGTGTAGAAATAGCAGCAATCGTATCAAATTCTTTAGTAATGGACATATGTTCTTCCTTGCCGTGTGTTTAAGATAACCTCATTGTAACGCAAAGGCAGGGGACTAGCAAGTGTTTAATATGGCTTTCAGAGATGGTACTCCCAGCCTTTTCATGATATAATAAGTTGATTAATAACTAGATGGGAAGATGCGATGCAGAATATGGATGAACTCAAAAAAATAGCTGGTGTGACCGCTGCTCAGTATGTCAAAGACGGTATGACTGTGGGACTTGGAACAGGTTCAACAGCCTATTATTTTGTTGAAGAAATCGGCCGCCGTGTTCAGGAAGAAGGCCTGCAGATTGTCGGTGTGACAACTTCAAGCGGGACAACCGCTCAGGCTGAGAGTCTTGGCATTCCGCTCAAATCTGTTGATGAGGTTGACTTTATTGATGTGACTGTTGACGGTGCCGATGAGGTTGATCCTCAGTTCAACGGTATCAAGGGCGGCGGCGGTGCTCTGCTCATGGAGAAAATTGTTGCAACTCCCACCAAAGATTATATCTGGGTTGTTGATGAGAGCAAGCTGGTGGACACTCTGGGAGCTTTTAAACTGCCAGTTGAGGTTGTCCAGTACGGTGCCGAACGTCTTTTCAGAGAATTTGAAAAGAAGGGTTACAAGCCTGCTTTCAGGGAATATGACGGTGTTCGTTTCGTGACGGATATGAAAAACTTCATTATTGATTTGGATCTGGGTTCTATCCCTGATCCTGTTGAGTTTGGTGCTGAGCTGGATCACCAAGTCGGCATTGTTGAACACGGTCTTTTCTGTGGCCTAGTCAACCGTGTTATTGTTGCTGGTAAAGACGGCGTTCAAGTTTTGGAAAACTAATTGTTATAGGTAATGGGTGCCAACCGTAACCACCCTTAGAAAGAAAGATAATGTCTAAATTTAATCGTATTCATCTTGTTGTTTTGGATTCTGTTGGTATTGGAGCAGCACCAGATGCTAATAACTTCTCCAATGCTGGCGTACCGGACGGTGCTTCTGACACACTAGGACATATTTCCAAAACAGTTGGCCTCAATGTGCCAAATATGGCCAAAATCGGTCTTGGTAATATCCCGCGTCCGCAGGCTCTAAAAACCGTTCCCGCCGAAAGTCAGCCAACTGGCTACGCAACCAAACTAGAAGAAGTATCTCTCGGGAAAGATACCATGACCGGCCACTGGGAAATCATGGGGCTCAATATCACTGAGCCTTTTGATACCTTCTGGGATGGCTTCCCTGAGGAAATTATTACCAAGATCGAGGAGTTTTCCGGCCGCAAGGTCATCCGTGAAGCCAACAAGCCTTATTCAGGAACACAGGTGATTGCGGACTTCGGTCCGCGTCAGATGGAGACTGGTGAGCTGATTGTCTATACCTCAGCTGATCCAGTACTGCAAATAGCAGCCCACGAAGATGTCATTCCGCTGGATGAGCTTTATAAAATCTGTGAATACGCCCGCTCCATTACCTTGGAGCGTCCAGCTCTTCTCGGCCGTATTATCGCCCGTCCTTATGTCGGGGAACCCGGCAACTTTACCCGGACAGCCAACCGCCGCGATTTAGCAGTATCACCCTTTGCACCGACAGTCTTAAATAAACTGGATGAAGCTGGCATTGATACTTACGCTGTTGGTAAAATCAATGATATTTTCAACGGAGCTGGAATTAACCATGACATGGGTCACAATAAATCCAACAGCCACGGTATTGATACTTTGCTTAAAACCATGAACCTGTCTGAGTTCACTAAAGGCTTCTCATTTACTAACTTGGTAGACTTTGACGCTCTTTACGGTCACCGCCGCAATGCCCATGGCTACCGCGATTGTCTGCATGAATTTGATGAGCGTCTGCCGGAAATCATTGCAGCCATGAAAGAAGATGACTTGCTTCTTATCACAGCTGACCACGGAAATGATCCAACCTATGCCGGAACCGACCACACCCGTGAATATGTGCCGCTTTTAGCTTACAGTCCGACCTTTAAGGGTAGCGGCATTATCCCAGTCGGCCATTATGCCGATATTTCAGCAACTATCGCAGATAACTTCGATGTGGACACAGCCATGATTGGGGAAAGCTTCTTGGATAAATTGGTATAAAAGATCTAAATGTATCAAGCACAGAATAGAGTCCTAACTGTTAACGGTACCAAAATGGACTACCTGACTTTCGGTAGAGGGACAAAGCCGCTAATTTTAATTCCTGGATTGAGTACCCAAAGAATCAAGGGGATGGCCTTGCAAATGTCCTATGCTTATCGTATTTTTGCCAAAGGCTACAAGGTCTACATGTTCGACCGCAAGGATAAGGTTGAGGCTGGTTACAGCATTTCAGATATGGCAGATGAATTAGCTCAAGCCATGAAATGTTTGAATCTTGAAAAAGCAGATATCATTGGCGTTTCGCAAGGCGGAATGATCGCTCAGAGCCTAGCAGCTACTTATCCCAAATTAGTCAACAAGTTGGTTCTCGGGGTCACTCTAGCCAAAGTTAATGATCAGGCAAGGACAACCATAGGACACTGGATAAGACTAGCCCGGGATAAAGAGCGTCAGCAGATGGTGATTGATATGATGGACAAGGTCTATTCTGAGCGCTATGCCAAGCGCAACCGCTGGCTGATCTATCTTATGTCTAGATTCATGAAGCCAAAAGAGCTGGATAGGTTCATTATCTTGGCGGATTCCATTTTGCATTTTGATGCCAGCGACAAGCTCAAAGAAATTACCTGTCCAGTTTTTGTAATCGGAGGTGGTAAGGATAAGGTAGTAGGTACTCGGTCATCAGCTGAATTAGCCATGGCTCTCAACTGTGCTCATCATATTTATCCGAATTTAGGGCACTCAGCCTATATTGAGGCAAAGGATTTTAATCAAAGAATTCTGGCATTTTTACAGTCTTAGTTAAAGGAAAAATTTAAATTTTGTAGAAAGGATTGTTCAGTTGAGATGATGAGTTCATCTGCTTAACTGAGTATGGGCTTAAGGACTTCGGCAAAAAAGATACCTAGCTAATCATCTTTGGATGATTGCAGATACGGCTACTTTTAGGTGCAAACGGGACCTAGGCGTCAAGCTGTCGATCGGTTTCTTGTTTTGCTATTGTCCGTCCGTTTAGGCCCTTAATATCTGAAATATGACATTATTAGAAAAAATTAATCAAACAACCGAGTTCTTGAAAAACAAGGGCATGATGACACCTGAGTTCGGTCTGATTTTGGGATCTGGTCTCGGTGAGTTAGCAGAAGAGATCGAAAATGCTGTTGTATTAGACTACGCAGATATTCCTAATTGGGGACGCTCAACAGTCGCAGGTCATGCCGGCAAGCTAGTCTATGGCGATTTATCAGGCCGCAAGGTCTTGGCTTTGCAGGGACGTTTTCATTTCTACGAAGGTAATCCACTGGAAGTAGTGACCTTCCCTGTGCGAATTATGAAAGCTCTGGGTTGTCAAGGTGTCTTGGTCACCAATGCGGCCGGCGGCATTGGTTTTGGCCCGGGAACCCTCATGGTTATCTCTGATCATATCAACCTGACAGGACAGAATCCTTTGATTGGTGCTAATATAGATGAGATTGGTCCGCGTTTTCCGGATCTGTCCAATGCCTACAGCAGGGATTATCGAGAGACGGCTCATCAAGTGGCTGATAAACTGGGCATCAAGCTGGATGAAGGCATTTATATCGGTGTGTCAGGTCCATCTTACGAGACCCCCGCTGAAATCCGCGCCTTTAAAGCCATGGGAGCCGATGCTGTGGGTATGTCAACTGTTCCTGAAGTCATCGTCGCAGCGCACTCAGGTCTCAAGGTTCTGGGAATTTCAGCTATCACCAATCATGCAGCTGGTTTCCAAGATGAGCTCAACCATGCAGAAGTGGTTGAAGTAACTCAGCGTATCAAGGGCAACTTCAAGGGGCTTGTTAAAGCTATTTTGATGGAGCTGTAAAATCAATCTGAAAGGTAGGTGCTTGTATGAAAAATAGAAATTCTAAAAAAAATGCACATCCTAAGTGCAGTTCTATTTCATCTAGCTAGGCTTATCTTTTTATTTCAATCTTCTACCAGAATCATAGGAATCATGTTTATCTGTCTAGGGGCATCACAAACTGCATTAGCTACTGGAAAATCCGATGACGATAGCGATAAGAATTGATCGTTTTAACTGAGAAAAGATGGCGACTCAATCATTTTCAGTTAACCAATCTATTGACTATAGATAGGAGTGGAAACTTGGTTTCTATATTTTACAAGAAAAGAATTCAATCCTCTGGACTTTCTCAATAAAAATAAAGAAAGGATAGGGCACCGTATTTGCTCTAACCAAATACGGGCTAAGGACTGTGACAAAAGGTCGATTGCCAAGAAATTAGAGTTTTCGAGCGATTTCCTATTTTGTCTGGGTCCTCTTAACGCCCTTTATATCTTAACTATGTCTATTCATATTGAAGCAAAACAAGGTCAAATTGCTGATAAAATCTTACTGCCGGGAGACCCCCTGCGTGCTAAATTTATCGCTGAAAATTTTTTAGAAGGTGCCCAGTGCTTTAACAATGTCCGCGGCATGCTAGGCTATACCGGCACCTACAAAGGAGAGCATGTCTCTGTCATGGGAACAGGAATGGGCATGCCATCTATTTCTATCTACGCTAATGAATTAATAACATCTTACGGCGTTAAAAAGCTCATTCGTGTCGGAACTGCCGGTTCGCTCAATAAAGATGTCCATGTCCGAGATTTAGTTTTGGCACAGGCAGCTGGGACCACCTCCAGCATGATCAAAAATGAATGGCCCCAGTATGATTTCCCGCAGATAGCAGACTTCAGCCTTTTAGATAAGGCTTACCATATTGCAGAGAATTTGGGGCTGACAACCCATGTCGGCAGTGTCCTGTCAATCGATGCCTTTTACTCTGACTTTGCAGAGAATAACATTAAACTCGGCCGGTTGGGAGTCAAAGCTGTTGAGATGGAAGCAGCAGCGCTCTATTACCTAGCATCTAAACATGGTGTTCAGGCGCTTGGTATTATGACTATTTCGGACAGTTTGGTCGCAGATGAAGATACGACAGCGCAAGAGCGTGAGACAACCTTTACGGATATGATGAAAGTGGGCTTGGAAACCTTAGTGGACTAAGATGATGACAAACCTAGTAAAAGAATCCTTAGAAATCCTGCTCAATCATTATGATTATGCCTCGGCTTATGGTATTATCAAATCACAGCCAATTAATCAGGATGCCAAGAGGCTCATTTATCTTATGAAACGTCGCAGACAGCTGGCTATTGATGAACTCTATCAAAAAGATATTCAGCAGGATTTTAAAAAACGCTATCAGTTCGATTTGGTGACTAATCAGCCTGAGGAGGAGCTTTTATCCAACTATATTATGGATTTACAGGCCAAGGTCAAAACAGAGGATATTATTGACTTTGTCCGCGCAGTCAGCCCTATTATTTATCGTCTCTTTATGCGTTTGATTTCCAGAGAGATTCCTGATGTTTCTGACTATATGATAAATGCTAAGGGAATTCAGTACGACACATGGAAGTTCGAAGAGATGAGTCGGTCTGGTGATCCTGTGCTGATGACTTTTGCCGATATCTGGCACGATCCGCGAGTGACGTCAAAAAGTCTGCAGGTTTTGATTGAACATCTTCCCATTTCAGCGTCTCTCAAAAAGGATGTAACTTTTTTGAGAGATATGGAAAAATCAGTTAGGAATCCTTTGGCTCACTTAATCAAACCCTTCGATGAAAAAATCCTACACCAAACAACAGGTTTTTCGTCGCGTGCTTTCTTGGAAATGATCATCAAGCTGGCCCGTCACACGGATATTGTTTATCACGAAAATCCATTTTACTTTGACCAGATTAATACGTTAATTCTCTCACTTTTATAATTGAAACGAAAGGTTCCCTTTATAAGCTATGAACTATCTCTATACTTTTTTAATCTCTATGATCCCCTTGATTGAACTGCGCGGTGCTGTTCCTTACGGTGTAGCAACAGGTATCCCTATGTGGCAGGCCATTGTTATCGGTATTATTGGCAATATGCTGCCTGTACCAGTCATCTTTTTCTTCGCCCGCCGCGTCTTGGAGTGGGGTGCTGATAAGCCTATTATCGGCGGCTTCTTTAGCTGGTGCCTTAAAAAGGGGCACAGCGGTGGTCAAAAATTGGCCAAGGGAGCCGGTGCCAAAGGTCTCTATTATGCCCTCTTTCTTTTTGTGGGTATCCCCCTTCCTGGGACAGGTGCTTGGACAGGAACGCTGGCAGCCTCCATTCTTGATCTCAAGTTTAAGAATAGCATCATTGCTACCATGGCCGGAGTTGTCCTAGCTGGTTTTATCATGGGCCTTGGTTCTGTATTTGTCAAAGGACTATTCTTTTAATCATGTATGCTTCTATTTACCTATCTTTGATATAAATAAAAACAGTCAGCATTCCTGAATGTACTGCTGACTGTTTTTATTAGTCTTTTCCGTCAAACTTGACTTCTTCCAAGAGATAGTCAATAAAGCGTTCTCCCATTTTAGAGAGGTTGGCTTTTTCATGCTTGAGGTAAATAATGTCAATCTTATCCTCTACATCTAAAGGGATAGAGACAATATCATCTCCGTTGAGATTACTGTTAAGAATCCCTGTTGCAATAGTATAGCCATCCAAGCCGATTAGCAAGTTAAAGAGAGTAGCACGGTCAGATACAACAATGGATTTTTTATGAGGAACTTGCGACATAATTTCTTCAGAAAAATAGAAGGAATTGTGGACCCCTTGCTCGTAACTGAGATAGGGGAAGTCTTCTAAATCACTTAGGGCGACTGAACTTTTGCCAGCCAAAGGATTGGATTTACTGACAAAAATATGAGGCTGTGCCGTAAATAAGTGGGTGTAGGTTAAGTGGTTATCATCGAACATTTTGGTTAACACATCACGGTTATAGCTGTTGAGAAAGAGCACTCCAATTTCTGAGCGGAAATTCTTGACGTCGTCAATAATTTCATAGGTTCGTGTTTCCCGCAAAAACAGCTCGTATTGACTCATATCAGTTCCCTTGAGAAGGGAGACAAAGGCATTGACCACAAAGGCATAATGCTGGGCTGAGACACTGAATAGCTCACGATTATCAGCGGTACTCTTATAACGTTCCTCTAGCAGATTAGTCTGTTCAACCACCTGACGGGCGTAGGAGAGGAACTCCATACCATCCTTAGTCAGAGTAATGCCTTTAGGATTGCGGATAAAAATAGTAATATTCATTTCCCGCTCCAAATCTCTGACAGCATTGGAAAGGCTGGGCTGGGTGATATAGAGTTGTTTAGCAGCTTCATTCATACTGCCAGTTTCGACGATCTTGATAATATAGTGTAATTGTTGAATTCGCATAAGCTTATTGTAACATAAATTAGCTATAGTTACAGACTATAGTCTTTGAGAGGCCAATCAGACTCAGCTGGATATCTTATGAATTAAGAATTTGAAAAAAGAAACTGTCCTTAAAAAGCAGGCGGAGGGTAGGGAAAGTTCTGATTTTTACTGACTTTTGAGTGGGCTTGTGATATAATTCTAAATGACAAATTGTGAAAGGAAGCTTTTCTCATGAAAGGTATTATTCTTGCGGGTGGGTCAGGAACCCGCCTCTACCCATTGACCCGTGCGGCATCAAAACAATTGATGCCTGTCTATGATAAACCCATGATCTACTATCCTTTGTCAACGCTTATGCTGGCAGGTATCAAGGATATTTTGATTATTTCAACGCCGCAGGATTTACCGCGCTTCAAAGAATTGCTTCAAGATGGCTCAGAATTCGGTATTAAGCTTTCCTATGCCGAACAGCCAAGTCCAGATGGTCTTGCCCAAGCCTTCATCATCGGCGAAGATTTCATTGGTGATGATAATGTAGCTCTTATTTTAGGAGATAATATTTATTACGGCCCTGGCCTCAGCCGCATGCTGCAAAAAGCGGCTGGCAAGGAAAAAGGAGCGACTGTTTTTGGCTATCAGGTTAAAGATCCTGAGCGCTTTGGTGTCGTTGAATTTGACGATAAGATGAACGCTGTTTCTATTGAAGAAAAACCTGAAAGACCTAAATCACACTACGCTGTGACAGGATTGTACTTCTACGATAATGACGTTATTGAGATTGCTAAAAATATAAAGCCTAGTGCGCGTGGGGAACTGGAAATTACCGATGTTAACAAGGCCTATCTAGATCGCGGTGACTTGTCTGTTGAGGTTATGGAGCGCGGTTTTGCTTGGTTGGATACCGGAACCCATGAAAGTCTGCTGGAAGCTGCCCAGTACATCGAAACGGTGCAGCGTATGCAGAATCTGCAAGTGGCTAACCTTGAAGAGATTGCCTATCGTATGGGTTATATCACTAAGGAGCAAGTTCTCGAACTCGCTCAGCCTCTCAAGAAAAATGAATACGGACAGTATTTGCTGCGTTTGATTGGAGAAGCTTAATGACAGAAGAATTTTTTGGAAAAGAATTAGCTGCCCATAAGATTGCTGCTATCCCTGATATGATTGAATTTGATATTCCCGTTCATGGGGATAACCGCGGTTGGTTCAAAGAAAACTTCCAGAAAGAAAAGATGCTCCCTCTTGGTTTCCCAGAAAGCTTCTTTGCTGAAGGTAAGCTGCAAAATAATGTCTCTTTTTCTCGCAAAAATGTTTTGCGCGGTCTTCACGCAGAACCATGGGACAAGTATATTTCAGTTGCTGATGAGGGTAAGGTGCTTGGCTCTTGGGTTGATCTGCGTGAGGGTGATAGCTTTGGGCATGTCTACCAAACCGTTATTGATGCATCTAAAGGGATCTTTGTCCCCCGCGGTGTTGCCAATGGTTTTCAAGTTTTGTCAGATAAGGTAGCCTACAGCTACCTCGTCAATGATTACTGGGCTTTGGAACTCAAACCCAAATATGCCTTTGTCAACTATGCTGACCCAAGTCTCGGTATCCAGTGGGAAAATCTTGAGAAGGCTGAAGTCTCAGAGGCTGATAAGCATCATCCACTACTCAAAGATGTGAAGCCATTGAAAGCAGAGGAATTGTAAGAATTAATTTGCTGTTTAGGTAATCAGCGTGCAGAGTTGCTGATGAGCTTTGACGCAGTGATTACAAATATCTAATATATTGCTAGATATTTCGACAGCTAATCCTTGGTTCTAAACAATGAAACTATTATAATAGTTGAGCTGTGTCCGTTACGGCAATAAAAAAGAAAAACAAGCTAGAAAGGAGTGTTCGGTTTATCTTGCAAAACTGAACACGGGGCTAATTTCCCAGAAGAAAAGAGATGCTATCCCTTCCTAGACGTAAAACGTCTTTGTCAAGATTTCTATTTTTCTAGGGAAATTTTCAGCAAGCTGAATCGCCCTTTATATCTTAATTTATGTCTGAATACAAAAACATTATCGTGACCGGTGGTGCTGGTTTTATCGGTTCAAACTTTGTCCACTATGTTTATAACAACCATCCGGATGTCCATGTGACTGTTCTTGACAAACTCACTTACGCTGGCAACCGTGCTAATTTGGAGGAAATCCTCGGCGACCGTGTAGAGTTGGTTGTGGGTGATATTGCTGATGCTGAATTGGTAGACAAATTGGCCGCTAAAGCAGATGCCATCGTCCACTATGCGGCTGAAAGCCACAATGACAACTCGCTCAAAGATCCGTCACCATTTATTTATACCAATTTTGTTGGAACCTATACGCTTTTGGAAGCTGCACGTAAATACGATATTCGTTTCCACCATGTATCAACCGATGAGGTTTATGGCGACCTCCCTTTGCGTGAAGATTTGCCAGGTCACGGTGAAGGCGAAGGTGAGAAATTCACAGCTGAAACCAAGTACAACCCATCATCGCCTTATTCATCAACCAAGGCAGCGTCTGATCTGATCGTCAAGGCTTGGGTGCGTTCATTTGGTGTCAAAGCAACTATTTCCAACTGTTCAAACAACTACGGACCTTACCAACACATCGAAAAATTCATTCCGCGTCAAATTACCAACATCTTGTCTGGTATCAAGCCAAAATTGTATGGTGAAGGTAAGAACGTGCGTGACTGGATTCATACCAATGACCATTCAACTGGTGTTTGGGCCATTCTCACTAAAGGCCGTATCGGTGAAACCTATCTTATCGGTGCTGATGGTGAGAAGAACAACAAGGAAGTGCTTGAACTTATCCTTGAGAAAATGAATCAGCCTAAAGATGCTTACGATCACGTAACAGACCGTGCAGGGCACGATTTACGCTATGCCATCGATTCAACCAAACTGCGTAAGGAGCTCGGTTGGGAGCCGCAATTCACTAATTTTGAAGAAGGTTTAGAAGATACCATTAAATGGTACACTGAGCATAAAGACTGGTGGCAGGCTGAGAAGGAAGCAGTTGAAGCCAATTATGCCAAGACTCAAGATATCCTAAAATAAGAAAAACGAGCCAGTAAGCTCGTTTTTTAATAAGAGTCAGTAGTCGACCTAACCTTATGAGGCTTTTGAGCTTAATTTTACTAGTATTTTATGATAGAATAGAATAAAAATAAGAAGCAAGGGAACATTTTATGGAACAAGGACTTCAAGATTATCAGCAGCTCTTGCACAAGCTCGCTGTTACCAGACACTATCTCCACCTTTTTGAAACAGAGCTGTCAATGATTAGACAGGAACCTTCTCTCTTGGAATTTTCTGTGGAGACTGTTTTGATTAAACCAGAGATTGAAAAAATTTTAGAAGCCTGCAGTCCGCTCAAACGTCAAGAGGAGAAGGTGCAAGCCCTGTCTTGGTATGATGAGCCTTCTTTCAGACTAATGAATACCTCTCTGGATGTAGTTGGTGAGTGGCTCAAGCAGCTCGCTTTCTTGGAAGAAGTTGCTGTTGCCCAGCCGTTTTTCTACAACCTTCTGGATCAGGACCGTGCCAAATCATTTGGAATCTTGGTTGATCTCTACGGTAGCCTGCAGGTTGCAACAGCAGCCCTTAAAGAGGAGTACGAGCGCCCTTATGAAGTTCCTGATAATCAGTAAGTCAAGAACCAAACAACTGACAAATTTAGAGCCAGAAAAAGACTTCAAAGAGGGAACTAGAAAGCTGGGTGCCGTCATCAGCAAGTATTCTGCTATCTTTTATGCGAGGTTGAAACAAGGGAAACCTCGCTATATCAACTAGTTGTAATAGCTTGATCACGGTTGAGGAAAAGTTCAGTTGGCTTTAGCCAGCTTAGAATTTCTCCTGCATAGTTCATTACGGATTCTAGTACTAATGAACCACTGTTGACTGGAGAGTTAGTGCTTTGAATTTTAGACTCTCAGGTGTAGGGCTATAAAGCTGGGGGACAGTTAACTTTGCTAACCTCAAATCTTAGTTGTAACATGAAGATTGTTTATTTTATTTCCAACTAAAAAGATCTCTCAGATCTCTTAGTTGTTCGGGGGGTGGGACTGAAAAATCGATTTCTGTGAAATCACGATTTTTGTCCCTCCTTTTTTAAAAAGCAAGAAATCCTGTTTCGGAAAGCACTAGCATAAAAAGTTCTGTTTTCCTTCTGATAACCACTAAATAGAAAGGGAATACGATAATGGATAAATCTGAGCAAAAGGCGCCAATTCTCAAGGAAGATCTGCGTGTAATCAACCAGACTGAGATAGCCCCTAGGATTTTTAAAATGGTTCTGGCAGGCCAGATGGTAAACGATATGGAGATCGGACAGTTTCTCCATCTGCGCGTGCCAGATCCCAGCAAGCTTTTACGGCGGCCAATTTCTATCTGCGATATTGACCGAGAAACTCAGCAAGCCAGCATAATTTATCGGGTTCAGGGTATGGGGACAGAACTTTTATCCCAGTTAAAATCTGGTGATTTTATAGATACCATGGGGCCACAAGGTAATGGCTTTGATATTTCTAACGTCTCTGCCGGTCAAAAGGTTCTAATTATCGGAGGAGGTATTGGGGTCCCCCCGCTTTATGCGACAGCTAAAGCTTTGGCCGAAAAAGGGGCTGACGTAACGGCGGTTCTAGGATTTGCTAATAAAGCAGCTGTTATCCTTGAAGAAGAATTCAACCGTTATGCCCATGTAACGGTCACAACTGATGATGGCTCTTATGGCATTAGGGGGTATGTCTCAACGGTTGTTGATGAACTGACAGATGATTATGCGGCTATCTATGCTTGCGGTGCACCTGGCATGCTGAAATACGTTGACAGTAAATTTGAGCATCACCCTCATGCTTACATGTCTTTGGAAGAAAGGATGGCTTGCGGTATGGGAGCTTGCTATGCTTGTGTCGTTCATCTCAAAGACAGGGCCGAAGCTGCCAATAAACGCGTCTGTGAAGATGGACCCGTCTTTGCAACAGGTACAATAAAGATCTAAGAGGAGGTATGAGAAATGTCCGATAACCGCTTAGCCATTTCTTTACCCGGTTTGGAATTGAAAAACCCTATTATTCCAGCTTCTGGCTGCTTTGGCTTTGGTCAGGAATACGCCAAGTATTACGATCTTGACAAGTTGGGCTCCATTATGATTAAGGCAACGACCAAAGAAGCCCGTTTTGGCAATCCAACTCCGCGTGTTGCTGAAACACCGTCTGGCATGCTCAATGCCATTGGGCTTCAAAATCCCGGTGTTGATGCTGTTTTAGCAGAGAAACTTCCTTGGCTGCAGGAGCATTATCCTGATTTACCCATTATCGCTAATGTTGCTGGCTTTTCTAATGAGGAATATGCCTATGTTGCTGGAAGGATTTCACAGGCGCCAAATGTTAAAGCGATTGAGCTTAATATCTCTTGTCCCAATGTTGACCACGGCAATGCAGGTCTCCTGATTGGTCAGGTTCCTGAATTGACTTATGCGGCAACTAAAGCTGCCGTCGCAACCTCCCGAGTCCCAGTCTATGTTAAATTAACACCTAGCGTCGCTGATATTACGCAAGTAGCCAAAGCGGTTGAAGATGCCGGTGCTACCGGCTTTACTATGATTAACACCCTAGTGGGCATGCGCTTTGACTTGCAAAGTCGAAAGCCTATCATTGCTAACGGAACAGGCGGCATGAGCGGTCCGGCAGTCTTCCCCGTCGCCTTAAAATTGATTCGTCAGGTTGCCCAGAATTCCAGTCTTCCTATTATTGGCATGGGCGGGGTTGACAGTGCTGAAGCGGCACTTGAAATGATGCTGGCCGGAGCCTCAGCAATTGGCGTCGGTACAGCTAATTTTACCGATCCTTTTGCCTGCCCTAATATTATCGCTGACCTACCCAAGGTTATGGATAAGTATGGTATTAAGAGTTTAGAAGAGCTGAGAAAAGAAGTTCGGAAAAACTTATAAATTTTCTAACGTTTGACCATCATGTCTATACTTCTGTACCCCTTACAGCATTTGATTGACAGTTAAGCACCTGTAAGTTACAATAGAACCAATAATAAACCTTTAAGTTCAGTCCAGAGAGGCTAGCAAGGGAACCATGATATAGGGGTGGGGATTGCCCTGATTTTTGTCATACCTTGCCTCTTTGGCAAGGTTTTTTCTATGACTCGACCCTTAGTGAGATAAATTGAACTTAGGTCTTGCCTTGATTCAATTTGAACGAAAGTGAAAATGAGTTAAGACAAGGTGGTTGTCGCTTATCAAAAACAGAAATTTGCTGCCAGACAAGTCTCCTATTTATCTGCCAATAGAAAGGATATTTAAAACAGTTATGAGAGAATCACGCCCTATCGTCGCTCTAGATTTCCCTTCCTTTGAAGCGGTCAAAGAATTTTTAGACCGTTTCCCTCGGGAAGAAAAGCTCTATGTCAAGATTGGTATGGAACTTTACTACGGGGCAGGCCCTGAGATTGTTTCTTATGTTAAATCACTGGGACATTCCGTCTTTTTGGATTTGAAATTGCATGATATTCCCAATACGGTCAAGTCTGCTATGAGCGTTTTAGCTAAGCTTGGTGTGGATATGACTAATGTCCATGCAGCTGGTGGTGTTGAAATGATGCAAGCAGCAAGAGAAGGTTTAGGCAAGGGGCCTAAATTGATTGCCGTTACCCAGTTAACGTCAACTTCTGAGGAACAAATGAGAGACTTCCAAAATATTCAGACCAGCCTGGAAGAGTCGGTTCTGCATTATGCCCAGAAGACGCAAGAAGCTGGTTTAGACGGCGTGGTCTGCTCAGCTCATGAAGTGGCTAAAATTAAGGCAGTAACCTCTGAAGACTTTATCTGTTTGACCCCGGGTATCAGGCCCGCTGGTTCAAGTGTCGGTGACCAAAAACGGGTGATGACCCCAGCTGATGCCCACAGAATTGGTTCTGACTACATCGTGGTTGGACGCCCTGTTACTCAAGCTGAGGAGCCTGTCGCAGCCTATCAAGCTATTAAAGCTGAGTGGAATGCTCAAGCCTAAAACTTACAAGCTAACCTAATCCCCAATTTAGAACGGAGAAACTTTATGACATTAGCATCACAAATTGCATCAGATTTACTAGATATCAAGGCGGTTTACCTCAAGCCTGAGGAACCATTCACTTGGGCTTCAGGCATTAAATCACCAATCTATACAGACAACCGTATCACTCTCTCCTATCCTGAAACCCGCACTTTGATTGAAAATGGCTTTGTTGAAAAAATCAAGGAAGAATTTCCAGAAGTTGAAGTCATTGCTGGGACAGCGACAGCAGGGATTCCTCACGGAGCTATCATTGCGGATAAGATGAATCTGCCATTTGCCTATATCCGCAGCAAACCCAAAGACCATGGTGCGGGCAACCAAATAGAAGGCCGGGTTGTCAAGGGTGAAAAGATGGTCATTATTGAGGATTTGATTTCAACTGGTGGCTCTGTATTAGAAGCTGTCGCAGCTGCTGAGCGCGAAGGAGCCGATGTTCTTGGTGTAGCAGCCATTTTCACCTATGAATTGCCCAAGGCTGATAAGAACTTTGCTGATGCAGGAGTTAAATTGGTAACCCTGTCCAACTATTCTGAACTTATCAAGGTAGCCAAGGTTCAAGGCTATATCAATGCCGATGGTCTGCAACTGCTGAAAAAATTCAAAGAGAATCAAGAAACCTGGCAGGATTGATTCTGTCGCTGTAAGAAAGAGAAAATTAATAGGAGGTTCCAATGGATTTTGGCAATGTCACCAAGCGGGAACTGCTGGATTGGTTGGTTGATCTGACTGGAGCTGAGGAGGCTTATCCCTTTACGCGTGAGAAAAGTAAGGATACGCCAGTCATTCGGCATCGTCGCAATCAAAAAATGCTTGCGCTGGTGACACAGAAGGAAGGGAAACTCCTGCTCAATCTCAAACTCCAACCCGAGCAGGTAGAGATGATGATGGACACAAAGGGCGTTATCCCAGCTTATCACATGAATAAAAAGCACTGGCTCAGTGTTTTGGTCAATGAAACTGAGCTGAGCGAGCCTGAACTTGAGGCCATGGTGCTGGAAAGCAGCCGTTTAACACGTTAGGAGGTTAATGATGAGAATTACAGTTCCTTTTGAAAATAAAATTATCCCAGATCGTTATAGCAAGCACACTAATGAACTTGAACTGGGAACTGCTGTCGTATCCTTCCCTTTCTCGATAGAAGATGTACCCGCAGGGACTAAGACCTTTGCTTGGGCTCTTATCGATTATGATTCCATTCCAGTCTGCGGTTTTGCCTACATTCATTGGACAGTCGCTAATGTTCCTGCTGCTAAGACCGTGATTGAGGCAGATTTTTCCCGAACAGACAGCCAGCACCTTCATGGCAAAAACAGCCTTGTCAGTAAATTTTTATCAACAGATTTTTCGGCTATCGAAAATAACTACATCGGGCCTTACCCGCCAGATAAAGATCACCTCTATACTCTAAAAGTTTATGCTCTGGATACTGAACTTGCACTTGAGCGTGGGTTCTACCTTAACGAGCTTATGCATGCCGTTGAAGGTCATATCTTGGCTGAAGCAGAGCTTGATCTGGTCGGTAAAGTCTGATCTTGAGTTAAGAAAGGATGCTGCCTTATGGAACATTCAAGCTGGCATGAACTGATTAAAGCTCAGTTACCCGAACATTATTTTGGAAAAATCAACGCCTTCATGGATCAGGTTTACGCTCAAGGCGTCATCTATCCGCCGCGGGAAAAAGTTTTCAATGCTATTCAAACAACGCCACTGGAAAAGGTTAAAGTGGTTATTATTGGTCAGGATCCCTACCACGGTCCCAAGCAGGCACAGGGGCTGTCGTTTTCGGTTCCTGAGGATATCCCAGCCCCACCGTCTCTGCAGAATATTCTCAAAGAGTTAGCACAGGATGTTGGTTTGCGTGACCATCACGATTTGACGCCTTGGGCTAAGCAGGGTGTACTCTTGCTCAATGCCTGCTTGACAGTACCAGCGGGTCAAGCTAATGGTCACCAAGGCCAGATTTGGGAGCCCTTTACAGATGCGATTATCAAGGTTGTCAACGAACAGAACAATCCAGTTGTCTTTATCCTCTGGGGTGGTTTTGCCCGTAAGAAGAAGGCTTTGATTAGCAATCCCATCCACCATATTATCGAGTCTCCTCATCCTAGCCCGCTGTCTGCTAATCGTGGTTTCTTCGGTTCGCAGCCCTTCTCACGAGCTAATGCTTATCTAAAAGAAGATGGCTTGGAGCCTATAGATTGGCTGAAATAAAGAAAGGAAGCCCCATGTTATTAATTAAAAATGGTCGAGTGATTGATCCCAAGTCAGGATTTGATAAAGTTTCAGATGTGCTCATAGATGGTAAGCGAGTGATTAAAATCGCTGAGGATATTGATGAAAAGACCGCAGAAGTAATTGATGCAGCTGGGCTGATTGTGGCCCCGGGTCTTGTTGATATCCATGTTCACTTTCGTGAACCCGGACAGACACACAAAGAAGATATTCATACAGGGGCCTTGGCAGCTGCAGCAGGCGGCTTTACTAGTGTCGTAATGATGGCTAACACCAGTCCGACCATTTCAGATACGAAAACCTTGAAAGATGTGCTTACCAGTGCAGCTAGAGAAGATATTCATATCTATACCAATGCGACAGTTACCAAAGATTTTGATGGTCAGAATCTGACGGACTTTAAAGCCCTTTTAGAGGCAGGAGCAGTTTCCTTCTCAGATGATGGGATTCCTCTGAAAAGTAGCAAGCTAGTCAAAGAAGCCCTAGAATTGGCCATGGAGAACAATACTTTCATTGCTCTCCATGAAGAAGATCCAGAACTCAATGGGATTCTTGGTTTCAACGAAACGATTGCCCGTGAGAAGTTTGGTTTCTGTGGGGCCACTGGTGTAGCTGAATACAGCATGATTGCGCGTGATGTTATGATTGCTCATGCTACCCAATCTCATCTGCATATTCAGCATCTATCCAAGAAGGAATCAGTTAAAGTGGTCGAATTTGCCCAGCAGTTAGGAGCGCCAGTAACAGCAGAAGCAGCCCCTCAGCATTTCTCTAAGACCGAGGATTTACTTTTGCTTAAAGGGGCTCTAGCTAAAATGAATCCCCCTTTACGGACAGAAAAAGATCGTCGAGCTGTTATTGAAGGTCTTAAGAGTGGCGTGATTTCGGTCATTGCAACTGACCACGCTCCTCATCATAAGGATGAAAAAGACGTGGCGGATATAACCAAGGCACCGTCGGGAATGACTGGGCTAGAAACCTCACTTTCATTAGGCTTAACTAATCTTGTAGAGACAGGAGAGCTGACTTTATCTCAGCTCTTAGCCAAGATGACCTGCAATCCTGCTAGCCTATATTCTTTCGATGCGGGTTATTTAACTGAAGAGGGTCCAGCAGATATTGTGATTT
Organism: Streptococcus sp. ELY_125; assembly: GCF_058314535.1. NCBI lineage: Bacteria > Bacillati > Bacillota > Bacilli > Lactobacillales > Streptococcaceae > Streptococcus > Streptococcus sp. ELY_125. Next base: position 19,315 of record NZ_JBZFUM010000032.1, read on the forward strand.
TTGCAGATAAGGAAAAACGACAAATATCTGATCAGTTTGCATCGAAAGCGGGCAATTCCCCCTTTATTGGTGAAACGCTAAAAGGGGTCGTTAAATATACAATCAGTGACGGCACTATCGTTTATCAAGCTGATTGAAAAAGCGCTAGTATGTTTATGCTGCAGCCTAGGGTATACTCTTTGAAAAACACATGATGGGCTATTGTACGGATACTGCCAGCTTTGCTGGTCTTATGCCAAGCCCTCTTCTCGTCTGATTTTGAGCATTAGATGAAAATCTGATGTTTGAGATGCTGTTCACAGCGAAGCGTTTTTAGCAAATAAAAAATGGAAAAACAAATCAGTCCTAGCAGAATATTTTATTTTATGAGAGTGAATCAAGATTATGAGAACACCTTAATGGGCTTAAAGTCAGTCTTTTTAGATCTTTATCAGGCAGCTATAATAATATTTTCTAAACAATCTTATTTAAAAATAGTGCGATTTATTGTATAATAAAGGATAATCATATTATTTTGGAGACCTTCATGCGCAAGCAAACAATGTTAATCCCGACCCTATCTGCCCTCTTGTTTTCAACGGCAATTTTATCTAATAAAGTAGCTGCTGATGAGGCAAATCCTGTTTCTGCGGACAATTCGGCAGGAGCGTCGTCGGTAGCAGAAGCAGAGCGAGCTGGTCTTGCGGAAGAATCTTCAGTCAACACTAACTTATCCAGCTCAGAACAAAGGGCAGCGGTAGATGAACAAGGACAACAGAATATTATCTCAGAGGTCTCATCGGAAACAGGAGGAGAGCTAAATTCAGCGGATGATAATCAGCTGACAATGGCTAGATCTGCAACAGCAGCTTCAAAAACGACTAGTGAGGGCACTACCATCATCCATACTAATGATGTTCACGGCCGCATAGTAGAAGAAGAGGGTGTTATTGGTGATGCCAAGCTAGCTGCTATCGTAAAAGCCAGTCGTGCACAGGGAAAAACACTTCTGTTTGATGCAGGGGACTCTTTCCAAGGCCTGCCAATCTCTAATAGTAGTAAGGGTGAGGATATGGCTGACATCATGAATACCATCGGTTATGATGCTATGACTTTAGGAAATCACGAGTTTGATTTTGGTCTCTATCAGCTCAAGCGCCTGCGAGAAAAATTGAATTTTCCTATGATTAGCTCCAATGTCTACGTCAATGGTACTCGCTTATTTGAAGCGTCGACCATTATCGATAAAAATAAGGAGGTCGAAGGGGATGAGTTTGTTGTTATTGGAGTGACAACACCTGAGACCGCTACTAAAACACACCCTAAAAATGTCGAAGGGGTGACCTTTGCTGATCCTATTACAGAGGTTACTAATGTCATTGAGCAGACAGAGAGTCAAGCTAGGGCTGAAGGTAAGTACTATCACAACTATGTTATTTTAGCTCATTTAGGCGTTGATAATACGACTAAACCAGAGTGGCAGGGAACGAGCCTTGCTAAAGCTCTTGCTAAAAATGCTAACCTCAGGGGGAAGAATGTCATTCTTATTGATGGACATTCCCATACGGTTCTACAGATTACAGATGGCAATGTCATTTATAATCAAACAGGCAGTTATCTGCACAATGTTGGTAAGATTACTCTGAATGCTGATAAAGTATTGTCAGCCGGCGTCATTACAGCAGAGCAGGCTCAAACCATCCAAGCAGATAAGGAAGTGTCTGATTTAGTAGCCAAAATTCAAGCCAAGTATCTGGCGGACAGTGCAACTGTTATTCGCCCCAACAATCCTGTTGAGCTCAACGGCGACCGTATGAATGTTCGTGTCCGTGAGACGAACTTGGGGAATTTGGTCGCAGACTCGATTTTAGCCTACGGTCAAACAGGCTTTAGCCATAAGACCAATTTAGCAGTTACCAATGGTGGCGGTCTGCGTGAGATTCTTAAAAAGGGTGAACCTATTACTAAGGGGGATGTTATATCTGTTCTGCCTTTTGGTAATACGGTATCGCAGATTCAAGTGACTGGCAAAACCATCTACGAGATGTTTAAAACATCTCTAAAATCCCCTACTCAGACAGATAAGAGGGGGCTGCCTATCCTTGATGATTATGGTAACCCCTTGCTGGAGCCAAGCGGCGGCTTTTTGCAAGTAGCTGGCGCCCGTGTCTACTATGATACGAATTTATCAGATAAGGTTGATCAGCGAATCCTAGGTATTGAAATTTTAGATCCGGATACTGATAAGTATCAGGTTCTCGATATGAATGCCGTTTATTATTTAGCAACTAATGATTTCCTTGCTTCTGGTGGTGATAGCTATACTATGTTAGGAGGGATGCGCGAAGAAGGGCCGTCTATGGATCAGGTCTTTACTGATTATCTCAAGTCCAATGTCGATTTGAGTCAGTATGCTGTCGTAAATCCTAACAGCCGTCTTATCTCAGTTGATGCTACCTACTACTTTTATGGGACAGAAGGCTTGCAGTATCAGCTGGGCGATTGGCTGAGTGATAGTAAATCTATCAAAAAAACACCTCCTAAACTTGATCTTAATTTAGAGGACTCGCAAAAAGATAAACCTGCTCCTAAAGCAGATTCTGCGACTATTGAAAACAAGGAAGCAGAAAAAGAAGTTGAAGCTCTGCCTGCGCTGGATGAAGTCAAGGAAACTTCTGAATCTGGTAATACCCATTCAGAAACTAATCAGGACAGTGTGTCTGAGGTTGATAAGGCATCGACGACCGAGAAACCAACAATCAATTCAGAATTAGGCGCTAGTGATGCTAATAGTGGTTTTGGCTCTGGAACAGGTCGATCCTCTCAAGGCAATTCAAGTATTGAGGCAAGTTCGCGTCCTATTGGTACTCATACCTCTAATTCGGCAGGTAAACACTCTAATGAAGTACTTGTCAGCGTCCTTGGTGTTACGATCATTGCTGCTGGAGCTGCTTTTGATCATTTCCGCGCCCGTAAATCAAGGTAATAGGAAGGATATGGAAAAGCACCGCCTTTTGTGCAGTTTAAAATTAGGAGATGAGCTAGATAGCGGAATTTTTCTTAAGTTTAACATTAAGGAATATGAGACCTTAAAAGCCTCAGTGACTTTGAACTGAAAGATAAGCAGCCTTTAGTCAGTTGCTTTTTTACCTAACTAAACAAGAATGAGGTTTGAGTGATAATAAAAAATGAGTTCCATTTTAAACGGAACTCATTTCAGACTGAAGACAAAGCTCTTGGAATTACATTTCTAAGAGCTTTTTGCTCTGTTTAGGAGTATACTAAAAGAAAACAGTTTGTGAGGTAAGGCCATGTTTCACAAAGAAAAGCCAGAT
>NZ_JBZFUM010000033.1:0-19672 GCF_058314535.1 Streptococcus sp. ELY_125
ATAATCTGGCTTTTCTTTGTGAAACATGGCCTTACCTCACAAACTGTTTTCTTTTAGTATACTCCTAAACAGAGCAAAAAGCTCTTAGAAATGTAATTCCAAGAGCTTTGTCTTCAGTCTGAAACTCTGGATAATCCAGAGTTTTTAATTTATTTTGCTTCAATCAGCCCATAGTCTCCATCTTCACGCCGATAGATAACATTAGTTGTCCCATCATCGGCATCCGTGTAGATGAAGAAATCATGGCCAAGTAAATCCATTTGTAAAATTGCTTCTTCAGCGTCCATCGGTTTTAAATCAATATTTTTGGTACGTACAATCTTTGCTTCTGGTACTTCTTCTGCTTTTTCAGCTGAAAACTCTGCCGAAAAAACTTCCCCTGTTGCAACTTTTTCACGATGCTTTTTAGCGATCTTTGTTTTATTTTTACGAATTTGTCGTTCAATTTTATCTGACACTAAATCAATTGAACCATAGAGATCCTGCGATACATCTTCTGCACGCAAAGTAATGGAACCTACAGGAATTGTTACTTCTACTTTAGCTGTTTTTTCACGATAAACTTTCAAGTTAATTTTTGCATTTAATTCTTGAGTTTGGTTAAAGTATTTTTCAATTTTAGCTAATTTTGACTCTACATAAGTACGGATAGCTTCTGTGACTTCAATATTTTCACCACGGATACTAAATTTAATCATAGACTACCTCTTTCTTGCGTTAAAACGCTTTCTTCTATTTCATTTTACTATATTTGAAATATTTTGCAAGGTTTTTTAGCGTGCTAATGAAAAGCTTTTAATAGTTTTCACACCCTTTTCACTTAATGCTTCCTTGGCTAGCATTAGTGTTTTTCCGGTAGTATATATATCATCCACCAATAAAATATTTTGAGGCAGTTTGCTCTGTCCCTTGAGAGCAAAAAATTGCGGTGTCTGCAATCTTTCCTTCCGTGACTTTTCAGATTGTCTGGCCCTTTTATTTTCGGTTATTAAAAGTAAATCTTTGTAAGGCAAATTTGCCGCGTCCAACAACCCTTGTACCTGATTAAACCGCCTTTCCTTATAACTCATTTGACTCAGAGGAATTGGCACAAAAATATAGTTTCGATACTTAGCCAATCTTGATCTAAGAATCTCCGAAAAAACCTTTCTTAATAAATAGTCTCCCTGAAATTTATAAGAAGAAAAATAATCTTTCATAGCTTGATTGTATGTAAAAACGGCCTCGTGGCTGACCTGTTTCCCTAAATTTTGCCAATACTGACAGTCTTGACAAATACTATTTTCTCCTGCTTTCCAACATAGCGGACAGTGACAAGAACTGATTTGTTCAAAGCTAGACCAACAAGCCGTACAAAGCCAACTTTTTTCATTTGGTAGTAAAAGTAAATCTGTAAATTTTCTTTTTTCCACCGCATTGTTGCCACATATTAGGCAAAGCATCAGAAGTCACCCCTCTTGTTCATTTTTTTGATTTCTACTATGGATTTTTTCATATGTTTAGTGACACCATCATGATAGAAGACTAATTCACCTGTTGGACGTTCCTTACTTCTACCAACGCGTCCACTCATTTGGATAAGAGAAGAGCTCGTATAAAGTCGATGATTTGCCTTTAGAATAAAGACATCCACCTCTGGAAAAGTAACTCCCCTTTCTAAAATGGTTGTGGCTACCAATATCCTTATGTCTCCATCGCGAAAAGCTTGTACCTGCTTGAGCCGATCGGTTGTTTGACTAGATACAAAGCCGATATTTTCTTTGGGAAAATAGTGTTTAAGCAATTTGGAAACCAGCTCTCCTTCTTGGATAGTGGGATAAAATATCAGGAGCGGATAATAACTTTGTCTTTGCTTTCTAATGTTGGCAAGAAGTTTTTGAGGTAATCGATTTTTAGTCAGCATTTTTTCCAATTCTGACAACCAAACTAATTTAGGAACGACTAAAGGATGAGCGTGAAAGCGTCGACTTAGTTGTAATTTTTTCAATCTCTTTTTCCTGACTTGTTTCTCCAGATTATTTGTCGCCGTCGCAGTTAAAAAAATTCTTGAGCCATTTGGTTTCAAGGCATTCGTCACAGCTTGATAAAGAATTGGATTATCAACGTAAGGAAAAGCATCAACTTCATCAATGATAATTAAATCAAAGGCTTGGTAAAATCTAAAAAGCTGGTGGATCGTTGAAATAAGGAGGGGAGCTCTTTTGTAAGGGGCAGAATCCATGTGGAGCAAGGTAATAGGACAGGAAAAATCTCGGCTAAAGCGCTGATAGAGCTCTTGACAGACATCAATTCTAGGACTGACAAGTGCAACTCCCTGCCCTTGACTTAGGGCCGTAGCAACTACTTGATAAATCATCTCTGTTTTGCCTGATCCTGTAACAGCATGAACCCAGACATTTTCTTTTTTACCAAAAGCAATTACTAGGTTGTCAGAGATTTCTTTTTGCTGAGGAGTCAGTTGACCTTGCCACTCTAGATAGTTTCTTATTGGAAAATCGTTTTGGGGAAAATAACATATTTGATCATTAGTCGTTATACGTCCAAAAATCAAACAGTTACGGCAATAATAAGAATTATCCGGCAGTCGCCAAGCTCTGTGCAAGCGACTTTGACAGCGGCGGCAATAATATTTCCCTGCCTTTTGGTAAGTAGCTGGAATACTGGTTGCTTCTTGCTTTATATCAGCAGGCAGCTGATAACCTAAAAATTGGCGGCCATAGTAATTTTTTAAATACTTCATTTATTTATCTATTCGCAGTTTCAATGAAATATGGTAGAATTTTTTTATGAATTATAAAACTATTGCTAGGGATAATATTATTGAAGATGTCATAAAAAAATCACGCTTTATCTGCCACGTTAAACGTGTCACCAGTGAGAGCGAAGCTAGAGATTATATCGCCCAAATTAAAAGAAAACACTATAAAGCCAGCCATTCTTGCTCAGCAATGATTCTTGGCGAAAAATCTGACATAAAACGATCAAGTGATGATGGTGAACCTAGCGGAACTGCTGGTATACCCATGCTAGGAGTCTTAGAAAAACAAGAGTTGACTAATATTGTTGCCGTTGTTACTCGTTATTTTGGCGGTATTAAACTGGGGGCTGGTGGACTGATTAGAGCTTATGCCGGAATTGTTGCTCATACGATTTCTGAGACTGGGCTAGTCCAAATTAAAGAACAAGAAGGGCTGCAACTTGAATTAAGCTATCCACAGTACCAGACTTTCGCTAATTTCTTAGCCGCTGAAGGTTTACAAGAATTTCATACAAGTTTTTCTGATAAGGTAGAAACCGTACTCTACGTTGACCCTGAAGATCTGGCAGACTGCCTCGCTCATTTGCGGGAATTTTATAGTGGTAAGGTAATCGCTAACAGAGCTGGCAGACAAGTGGTAGAAGTTCCTATAAGTTGATAATGATTGCCTATCAACTTATAAACAATTTGTATTTTACAGATAAACGCTGGAAGTCTATACTAGCCATATACTAAACTTAATGATTTTTAGAGGTGGATTTATGGTAGCAATTTACAACAACATTACTGAGTTGATCGGACGCACCCCGATTCTTAAGTTAAATAATAGTGTACCAGAAGGAGCGGCCGATGTTTATGTAAAGCTGGAATCTTTTAACCCAGGCTCTTCTGTAAAGGATAGAATTGCTCTGGCTATGATTGAAGATGCCGAGCAGCAAGGACTTATCAAGCCTGGTGACACCATCATTGAGCCGACTAGTGGCAATACCGGTATTGGTTTAGCTTGGGTAGGAGCAGCCAAGGGTTATAAAGTTATTATCACTATGCCTGAAACTATGAGCGTTGAGCGTCGGAAAATTATTCAGGCTTATGGCGCTAAGTTGGTCCTGACCCCTGGCAGTCAAGGAATGAAGGGAGCTATTAGCAAGGCACAAGAGATTGCGCAGGAAATTGGCGGTTGGGTTCCCCTTCAATTCAATAATCCAGCTAATCCCGCTATTCATGAGAAAACAACTGGAGCTGAAATTATTGAAGCTTTTCCAGATGGACTAGACGCTTTTGTAGCTGGTGTCGGAACAGGCGGAACAATCTCTGGTGTTTCTCATGCACTTAAAAAGCGCAATCCCAGCATAAAAGTCTACGCAGTAGAAGCCGATGAATCTGCGGTCCTATCCGGTGATAAGCCAGGTCCTCACAAGATTCAGGGGATTTCGGCTGGTTTTATTCCGGAAACTTTAGACACTAATGCTTACGACGAAATTGTTCGTGTGAAGTCCGATGATGCGATTGCTACTGGACGTATTATTGGCGGACAAGAAGGTTTCTTAGCTGGCATTTCTTCTTCTGCCGCTATTTACGCTGCTATTCAGATTGCTAAAGAATTGGGAGCCGGTCAAAAGGTTTTGGCTCTCCTGCCTGATAATGGAGAACGCTACTTATCAACAAGTCTATATGATTTTGATTAAACCATTGATAAGTAAGAACATCAACATTAACGATTATAATTAGGAGCCGGACACATTCTGGCTCCTAATTTTTTAGAGCTCATTGTCAACTGTAGTGGGTGAAATCCCCACTAGGAGTTTATAGAGCCTTTTTAGGCACCTGATTTCCGTAACCCTGCTTGCGATTGGACTGGAAATAAGCGGTACCGCTCCTCATAAATGTCATTATAAAAAAGCGCAGAACAACAATACACATGTACTGAGTACCACGCTTTTTAGCTATTTACTTTAAATACTCTAGCCCTTCTTTAACCCATTGCTCCATATTATCTGCCAACGGCTTGAAACCAATTTTATAGTGACTGTTTGAGAAACGGTGCCGATGGGAAAAGTGGTGCCTTTCTTCCTCCAAGGTTCGCATAGAAAGACTGGCTTTGTGGCTAAATTCATCATAATCAAGAACTTGAACTAAGACTTCTTGCCCCTGTTTGAGGACTTGGTAGATGTTTTCAATAAAGCCTGTCTTTATTTCAGAAATATGAATCAATCCTGTTGTTCCATTTTCTAAATTGACAAAAGCACCGTAGGGCTTAATGCCTGTGACAGTTCCCTTATACTTTTCTCCAATTTTCATTCGTCAAAAACCTCAACCGTTTCGATGACAACATCTTCAAGGGGCCTGTCTTGGGCTCCTGTTTCGACTGCAGCAATCTCATCCAAGACTGCAAACGACGCCTTATCTGCTAACTGACCAAAGACAGTGTGACGACGATCCAAATGAGGAGTCCCTCCAGTTACGTAAGCTTCAGCAATCTTTTCTGGCCAGCCACCCTGCTGTAATTCTTGAGTCGAATAAGGAAAATTCTTATTTTGAACAATAAAGAACTGACTTCCGTTCGTGTTAGGACCTGCGTTGGCCATGGAAAGAGCACCGCGTAAGTTGTAAAGTTCTTCGGAAAATTCATCTTCAAAACGATCGCCATAAATGGATTCACCACCCATACCGGTACCAGTCGGATCACCACCTTGGATCATAAAATCTGGGATAATGCGATGAAAAATAATGCCATCATAATAGCCTTTTTTAGCTAAAGCGATAAAGTTGGCTACCGTTTTAGGGGCCTGTTCTGGAAATAGCTGTAAAACCAAATCACCATGATTGGTTTTTATCGTGGCGACTGGTCCTTCAACATTTTCTAAATCCAATTGTGGAAAGTATAATTCTTTTTCTACCAAACCTAACTCCTCTAAGGCATATAAAATACCATCTTCCTCTACATTTTTTGTTACAAAATCTGCCTTTTCTTTTAATTCAGGGACGGCATTTCCCATTGCTACTTTAAGCCCGGCGTAATCAAAAATTTCCATATCATTAGGACCATCGCCAAAAATTAATAAATTTTCAGGAGTGAGTTCCAGTTTTTCCATGATATGAGCGACACCGGAGGCCTTTGATGTATTATAAAGAACAACATCTGATGAATGAGGGTGCCAAGGTACTAAGCGCAACTTCTCAGCAAGTTCATCAGGCAAAATCAAATCAGAGTTTCTATCTGCAAATGTCCACATATGATAAACATCATTATAACGGTAAAAATTAGGATCTACACGACAGCTTCCATAAACAGGGACTATCGCTTGCTCAATGAGTTCAGAACGTTCTGACACAATTGCTTCATTTCTACCAGCAAAACCGTAGGCGATTCCTTGTTTCTTCGCCCAAGTCACGTAGGCTTCCTTCAGCTCTTCCGGCATAGGATTGTCATAGATAATCCTTTCTTTGTTATCAAGAACGTAGGCGCCATTGATAGTGACAAAGAAATCAGGATTGAGATCTCTGATTTCGGGCACCACACCATACATAGCACGGCCAGAAGCGATACCTGTTATAATTCCTTTATCCTTTAGTCTGCGAAAAACCTTTGCAACAGAGGGCGGCATATAGCCTGTCTCTTTAATCCTTAGTGTATCATCAATATCAAAGAAAACTGCCTTGATTTTTTTCGCACGATACTTTGTTTTAGTATCCATACCTTATCATAGTCTTTCTATTTTTTATTTGAATTAACAGCCACTGGCTGCCTTAGCATTCAGCTAATTTACTGATCACCTTGGTATTATTATAGCATTATTGTTCATCCTGCGGAACAAGGTTGTGTTGAAAAGCGTAAACAACAGCCTGAGTGCGGTCTTCGACATTTAACTTGGATAAGATGTTAGAAACATGTGTTTTGACTGTTTTAAGCGAAATAAAGAGCTCGTCAGCGATAGTCTGATTATCATATCCTTTTGCTAAAAGGCTCAGAACATCGCGTTCACGTGCTGTCAAGTCATCATGTAAATCCGGATGCTGGTCATGGTACTTGATCTTTTTGTCAACCTCAGTTTCAATCGCAACATCCCCTTGTGCGACTTTACGGATACTATTAAGGATTTCGGCTGCGCTGGAAGTCTTAAGCATATAGCCTTTGGCACCTGCTTCAATAACTGGATAAATTTTTTCATTATCCAAATAAGAGGTCAAAACCAAGATTTTAGCCTGCTTCCATTCTTTTAAAATGGCTAATGTTGCCTCTACTCCATCCATCTCAGGCATGACTAAATCCATAACCACGACATCAGGACGTAGAGCTAAAGCCATTTCAACGCCAGTACGACCGTTATCAGCTTCACCTATTACTTCGATATCTGGCTGCATGTTAAAAAAACTTTTCAGACCTAAGCGAACCATTTCATGATCATCTACTAGAATAATTTTAGTTTTCTCTGTCATTTTCGTCCTCATCTTTCTTTTCTTCATCATAATCATCTAAAATTGGCAAACGAATATCCATCGAAACCCCCTTGCCTTTACTGCTAAGCATATTGACCGTCCCAGCTAAATCATCAACCCTGTCTTGAATATTTTTAAGACCATAGCTCAGCTCTCGGCTAGCATCCATATCAAATCCCTGTCCATCATCAATCATTTTGAACTGGACCTCATTATCCACCTGATAGAGATAGACTTCCAAGCGGCTGGCGTGAGCGTGCTTGAGGGTATTAGAAATAAATTCTTGGGCGATTCTAAAGAGATTATCCTCTATGATTTTGGGTAATTGTACTACATCCTTCTTAAAGACAACTTCGATATTGCTTTTATCGCGCAGTTCCTTTAGAAGCATAGAGATTCCTTCCGCTAAAGTGCGATCTTGAAGCTCTGTCGGCCGCAAATGCAAGAGCATAATTCGCAAATCATTCTGAGCACTAATCAGAGTTTGTTCTATTAAAGTTAGTTGTTCTTGCAGCTGCTTAGCATCCAAATGCTCCAAATTCTGGGCTACGCCTGATAGCATCATAGAGGAGGCAAAAAGCTCCTGACTAACAGTATCGTGCAAATCACGAGCAATTCGTTTGCGCTCCTGAGTTACAATAGCTCGGCTGTTAGAAATGTAGGCGTTCTCTGTTTTTTGCAAATTGGCTGTAACTCGGCCCATCTTTTTAGACAGGCGTTCAAGATTCTTTCCTACTTCAGTCTCAGCCTGCTTACCGACAGGCTGATTATTGATAATGCGTCGCAAGCTCTGATTAATATGGCGCTTACTGTTGTCATCAACGACCAGCCAGACTAAAATCAAGAGAAAGCTGACTGAAAACATCAAGAGAATAACAGAAAAAAGAAACTGCTCTAAGACAATCGGATTGGCAAAAACAGCTCGAGTATCGAGATTTAAGCTGTCAAAAATGATAAAGATGATGAATCCAACAGTGACACTAACATATAAAAAGATTAGCAGGAAATCGTTACGTTTCATGAGCGCACCACCTCAACAGAACCTGCAAAAATATTGATAACAACCTTAACTGAGCGCAAAAGTTCCTTATCATCTTCTTGCTTTAATTTGATCGACTGATTGCGCAAGTCATACTCAGGAAATCCTAGATAAGAGACACTGGCATAGATGGCGCTGACATCTAGTTTAACAGCCACATCTCGAGGAACTAGAATTTTAGTAGGGCCGTAGATTTTCCGAATAATAACGACATTATCACGACCCGATACAATGACCTTGGTCAAATCAATGGTATCAGAACCACTAACTCTGATGACATTGATATCATCGAAGGTATAAAAATCCTGACTGATATGACGGCTGGCCCCTAACCATTGGTTGGGAAGCGGCGTTACAGATAAGTTATCCTTTTCAAACTCTAATACGGCATATTGGTTGCGATGCTTGACCTCAGAAAAATGGTTAATGACAGTGTAAGCAACAGCTAATAATACTGCTGCAATGATATATGGATTGAGCATAAATACTAAAAAGAGAAAGAGGGAGCTGACTGTCAGCAAAAAACTGCCACGGTTATCCTTATTATAAAAGAAGAGAACCAATAGAGTCAGTGCTAAAATTAAAATAAAAGCAGTCAAACTATCCGACAAGATGGTCACTAATGCCATTGTTAGTAGGCAGGCCTCGACTAACAAGAAAAATTGAAATTTTTTCATGGTTTCCTTTTGAGAACCCTCCTTTTGGGAGCAAAAGAGGTCTAATTTTCATTTACCTGCTCATTGTATCAAAAATCCCTTGAAATTTCAGCTGCCTTGGCCTTAGCAGTGAATAAGATAGGCCTTAGGACCTAAGAAGGACAAGATATAAAGCAAAGAAATAGCCATCCTATTCCTATTTCAAACACATCCGACTCTTAATACTGGAAGACTTTAAACATCAATTATAACCATTCTTTTAACGGATAATAGCTTGCTAGCAAGATGAAGCGAGAGTGAGCTCCAAAAAAAGATTGAAGCGGCGCTTCAATCCCTTAATATTTATTATTCCCCAGAGCTCTGATCAGCCGTTCCGCTGTCAGAACTACTGTCCGGTTGCTCGGAGCTCGATGTAGAAGAGCTTGACGAACTCGACTCAGAACTTGAGCTTGAATCAGAATCTTGACTGTACCATTCAGAAGTTGAGCTTGAGCCATAGACAGCTACCGTAAATTCAATTTTGTCTTTACCAGAAGGATCGAACTCAGAACCCTCTGTAGGTGTCTGTTCGATAATCGTCCCTTCAGTATAGTAGGCAGTTTCATATTCGGTAATTTCAATCTGTGACTTGGAGACGCCATAGCGTTTGGCTAAATCATCAATGGCATCCTCGTAGTTTTCACCAGTGTAGTCCTTCATTTTGAAACTGCCCTTACCGGTAGATACATAGATATTAACTTTTTGCCCCTCTTTTTTAGATGTCCCAGCTTCAGGTCCAGTTCGAATGACCTGTCCCTCATCTACCGAATCACTTTCCGATTTGATGACCTCTCCGACTTCAAGTCCGGCATCCTCAATAGTTCTCCTAGCTGTAGCTAAGTCCTGTCCAGAAACGTCCGGCACTGTAATCGTAGATGGGTGACGTAGCATGAGAAAGGCAACAATAACAATAATAGCTAATAAAAGTGCAACAGCGATCTTGCCGAACACACCTGCCTTATGCTTACGCTTAGGTTTAACTTTCTTAGGAGCTTCAGGCTGGGCGGTTACTTCCTGTTTTTTGGTTTTGTCTGTCGCTTTCAAAAGTTGTTCCGCAGAAGCGTTGGCGGTGCTGCTGTCGATTTTTGGTAATGTCTTAGTATCCGCTACATCCGAAAAAATTAACTTGGCTTCACGACTGCGATTATAGCTCAAACTAGACATGAGATCACGACTCATTTCATAGGTTGATTTATAGCGGTCATCAAGACGTTTAGCCGTTGCTTTTATAACAACATTTTCCAAGGCCTGGGGAACATCTGGGTTAATTTCCAGAATAGACGGCAAGGGTTTCTGAAAATGCTGAAGGGCAATAGTAACAGCACTGTCACCATCATAAGGAATATGCCCTGTCAGCATTTCAAACAGCATGATCCCCATAGCGTAGATATCAGATTGAACTGTCGCTTTAGAACCACGCGCTTGCTCGGGGGATAGATAATGAACACTTCCCAACATGGAATTGGTCTGAGTCAAGCTGGTCTCCGCAAAGGCTACCGCTATTCCAAAATCTGTAACCTTAACTGTTCCATCCTTAGTAAGGAGGATGTTTTGTGGTTTTAGATCGCGGTGGATAATTCCTTTTTCGTGCGCTAATGTCATGGCTGACAGTACTTCTTCCATGATACGCACGACTTCGCTATTGGATAAAGGGGCATTATCTTGAATATAGTGTTTTAGGTCTGAACCATCCACATACTCCATTACAAGGAACTGCTGGCCATCTTCTTCACCGATGTCCCTGATTGAAACGATATTAGTATGGCTGAGCTCTGCCATGGCTCTGGCTTCCCGCTGAAAACGGGTAACCGCAACCTGATCGGTTTGATAGTTGGTTCGAAGTACCTTGATGGCTACTTCTTCTCCCTCTAAAATCAAATCATTAGCCAGATATACATCCGCCATACCGCCTCGTCCTATGGACTTAAGAATACGATAGCGACCAGCAAATAGTTTGCCAATCTGAATCATGATGCTGCCTCACCTTCTACGTGTAGCAGTCCCACGGTAATATTATCTAGGCCACCAGCTTTATTAGCTTCGGCGACAAGCTGCTCAGCTTTGTCAGAAAGATTCCCATCATCAGCCAACAGGATATTAACGATGGTTTCACTAGAAATCATATTAGTCAGACCATCGCTATTCATCAGGATGAAATCGCCAGCTTCCAGCTGTTGTACACCCAAGTCTAACTCAATTGGGCTTTGTTGACCAATTGATTGCGTGATGATATTGCGCTGGGGATGGGTAGCCGCTTCCTCTTCGGTAATCTGACCAGCTCTCAGCAATTCATTGACTAAGGAATGATCCGTTGTCAATTGTTGGTACTGGCCATTTCTGATAAGACCGATACGAGAATCCCCCAGATGGGCGTATAGGGCAGCATTATCAACAACAGCGACAGCCTCAATAGTTGTTCCCATGCTGCGGTACGATTCCTCTTTGCCCAGCTCGTGAATCTTTTTATTTTCCTTTTCAATGATATCAATCATCCAGTCACGGATTTGGCTAAGATCGGTGAAGTCTAACGCTTCCCACGCCTTACCTAAATCGGTTACCGTCAACTCGCTCGCGATATTACCAGCACGATGTCCTCCCATACCGTCCGCTAAGATGATAAGGGGAATATCTGCCTGATTGTAATATTGATTGATGAAATCCTGATTATCAGAACGTTTCTGTCCGATATCAGTCCGTAAAGCAATTTCCATGAATTGTTTAACTGTCCTTTCACGCTAATACATACGCTTCACTTGAGCAATAAAGAATCCATCGGTCTGATGGCTCTCAGGAGTAATGCACATAAAACCATCCTCCACAATATCTGTCTGCTCATGTTCCAGTTTTACCTGTTCAAAATTAGGATGGGTATCTAAGAAAGCTCGAATAACTTCTTGATTTTCTTCCTGAAAAATAGTGCAGGTACTGTAGGTTATTATACCATTTTTACGCAGGGTTTGACAAACACTGTCTAAGATCTCTAGCTGTATGGTTTGCAGCTGTTCAAAGTCCTGAATGTCCTTATTATATTTGATGTCGGGTTTACGCCGGATCAAACCGATTCCCGAACAGGGGGCATCAACCAAAATTTTGTCAAAACTATCAGGAGCAAACTGCTGGTGGACTAAACGGGCATCCAGTCTTTGCGTATCAATTTTATCAGCTAGGCGGAGACGCCGAGCATTCTCTTTCACCAAATCTAATTTATGATCATAGAGATCTAAGGCAGTGATGTGTCCTGTCGTTAAGTAGGCTGCCATATGGGTAGTCTTTCCGCCGGGAGCAGCACAAGCATCAAGAATTTCTTCTGTCCCTTGAATTTTTAAGGTTGGTGCAACCAGCTGACTGGATTCGTCTTGAATGGTGATATCCCCGTTTTTAAAATACTCTGTTCCTGCAAAGTAGCCCGACTCTTTTACCAGACCAAATGGAGATAATTTAGAGATGTTAGCACCTGTTGAAACCCTAATTTCGTCGAATTTCAGCGGATTCGTCACTCGAACGCTGGCTTTATTACGAATAAAAAGACTTTGGAAGATTTTTCTTGCACGTTTCTCACCATATTGGTCAATTATTTTTTTAACCAGCCAGACAGGTAGGGAATATTCAATCGAATAGCGCTTATTCTTACGCTTAATATCTGCTGGTTTTGGCAAGGAATCTTGCGATAATCTACGCAAGACAGCATTAACCAACTTATCTGCTCCCTTATGGCTACGTTTCTTAGCTAATTTTACTGCCTCATTCACGATAGCATGCCGAGGCAGCCTATCTAAATAGAGCAACTGGTAAAGACTAAGCATAAGTAGAATATAAACCCATGACTCCAGCTTGTTTCGATCATCAACAACATGAGACAAATGCCATTCCAATGTAATCTTTCGTGCAACTGTCCCGTAGACAATCTCAGTAGCCAATCCCTTGTCTTGATCGGATAAAGGTGTAGATGACAGCACCCTGTTGAGGGCGACATTGGAATAGGCTCCCTGATTGAACACCTCCTCCAATACCTGCAAAGCAGCGCTGCGGGCTGTCCCTCGAAACTTAGTCACCAAAATAATCACCTACTTCAAGCTGACGTCCAACACCATTAAGAAAATCCCTTACAGACATTTTAGGTTTACCAGCTGGTTGAACTGTTTTGAGCGACAGAGCCCCCTGACCAGCGGCAACCACCAAAGTCTTTTTGGTTTTTTCAATAATTTCTCCTGGCTGCCCTTGACCAGTTACCGATTGAGCTTCGTGGATTTTAAAACGCTGACCCTTGAGCAAGGTATGGGCAATCGGCCAAGGATACATACCACGCACTTGGTTAAAAAGCATCCGAGAAGACTTAGTCCAATCCAGCCGTTCTTCCTCAGGCTGAATATTGGGGGAAAAAGTTACCTGAGTGTTATCTTGAGGTTGAGGTTTAATTGTACCATTCAGGTAATTCGGTAAGGTCTCCAACAATAAATCGCGCCCTAGCACGGCTAACTTATCAAAGAGGGTTCCTACATTATCACGATCTGTAATAGGCAGGCTGTCCTGACTAATCATATCGCCAGCATCCATCTCCTTAACCATTTCCATGATGGTTACACCCGCTCTCTCATCACCGTTAATAAGGGCATAGTGGATAGGGGCGCCGCCGCGATACTTAGGCAAAAGAGACGCATGAACGTTAACCGCAAAGCCAACCTTATCTAGGAGCTTGGTCGGCAAAAATTGACCGAAAGCGGCCGTCACAATTCCATCGGCACCAAGATCCATCAGCTGCTCCAATTCCTTTGATCCTGACAACTTTTCAGGCTGATAAATAGGTAAACCATAGGCTAAAGCAATCTCTTTGACTGGTGTCAAATGGATTTCTTTTTTACGGCCGACAGCTCGATCAGGCTGAGTTACAACTGCTAAAATCTCGTAATTTTCACTGGCTAATAAGCCTTTGAGGACTGTCGCCGAAAAGTCGGGGGTTCCCATAAAAATTATTTTTGTCATCTATTTACCACGATTGCTCAAAACTCAGAGCAATCTTTCCTTTACTTAAATTTCACAACAAGCTTCCAGTCTTAGACAAAACTTTGCGGCTCATGATCAATGATCAGACGTAAATCCTTATTGTCTTTTTCTTGCGTCAAATCTAAAATCTGATTAAGCACCGTTTCTAATCTGTCTTCAAACCGATACTTGATAATAATTTGATAATGATAGAGGTTGTGGGTACGAGCAATAGGCTTAGGTGTTGGCCCCAAGATTTTTATCTTGTTGCTCAGCTGCTTCTTAAGCAGGTTAACAACTTCAAAGGACTTCTGGATAACCTTCTCTTCATTTTTATGAGACAGGGTTAAACCGACAGTATAGTAATAAGGCGGATAGGCTAATTGCCTGCGAACTGCCATTTCATAGGTATAAAAGGCTTCATAATCCTGTTGTTGAGCCAGCTGAATAGCGTAATTATTAGGATTATAGGTTTGAATCAGGACTTCGCCAGCTTTTTCTGCCCGACCAGCTCGTCCCGCTACTTGGGTCAGGAGCTGAAAGGTTCTTTCAGCTGAACGAAAATCTGGAAGATTCAAGGACGTATCTGCATTGAGTACTCCCACTAGGGTAACATTAGGAAAGTCTAGCCCCTTGGCGATCATTTGGGTTCCCAGCAAAATATCTGCCTCCCCTCGACCAAAAGACTCTAAAATCTTTTCATGCGCACCTTTTTTCCTAGTTGTATCGACATCCATGCGAATAATACGGGCTTCTGGTAGTATTTCCTGAAGCTCGTCGAAGGCTTTCTGCGTACCTGTTCCATAGTAACGAATACTGGAGCTGCTGCAATTTGGACAGGTGTGAGGGATTCCCTTTTGAAAGCCACAGTAGTGGCAATTCATTGTCTTAGTATCCATGTGCAGGGTCAGAGAAATATCACAATTAGGACAATCATCGACATAGCCGCACTCTCGGCACATAATAAAACTTGAGAATCCGCGGCGGTTAAGCATGAGGACAATCTGTTCTTTTTTGTCCAAGCGATCCCTGATTTTATCCAATAGAAGCGGGGTGAAATTGCTAACTTCTTGCTTACCTAGATAATCCCTAAAATCAATAATCTCGACCTTGGGAACTTTTGCTAAAGGATTAGCCCGCTGGGTTAAACGAATAAAATGATAGACCTCACGGCTAGCACGCGCCCGACTCTCAATGCTAGGAGTAGCAGACCCCATGACCAAGACAGCCTTATGATAGCGGGCACGCAGGAGTGCTACATCTCGAGCGTGATAGCGAGGATTAGATTCCTGTTTGTAGGTTGCCTCATGCTCCTCATCAATGATAATCGCTCCGATATTAGTCAGCGGACTGAAAATGGCCGAACGGGCACCGACTACAACCTTAGCCTGACCCGATTTAATCTTGCGCCACTCATCGTATTTTTCTCCATCTGACAGTCCCGAATGCATGATTGCAACCTGCTCACCAAAACGTGAGATAAAGCGGTTAGTCATCTGGGGGGTCAGAGAAATTTCAGGCACTAGGACAATAGCCGTTTTTCCTATCTTCAGGACATGATCAATAATGTGGAGGTAGACTTCTGTTTTTCCAGAACCGGTAATCCCCTCCAGCAGGTAAGGCTTATTATCTCGTCCTATGTCAGCTGTAATGCTCTCAACAGCATAGGCCTGCTCGGCATTAAGCTTTAGAAAGTCGCTCTTTTCAACATGAGCAAAATAGGACTGACTGCGGTTCACCTCAACCTCCTCAATTGCGAGTGCACCAGCGTCCCTAAAAAAGTTAATTTGATCACGCGAAAACTGTTTCTGTAAGTCAGAAAGTAAGGCTGAGCTCGGGTGAGTCAGTAAAAAATTCTTAAGCTCTTGGCGTTTTTTAGCTCTCTTGGCAATCTCCAACTCTTTAAGCTTATCAAAGACAGGACGATAGTATTTCACTGTCTTTAGAGTTTTTTTATCCTTAGCAGAATAACGAATCCTAATCTGCCCTGCCCTAACCAACCTAGTCACCTGACCTTCTAAACTGCTATCCAAAGCAGAATAATAAATTTGATCTTGCTTACCAAAAATAAGCTCTCTATCCAAATCAGACAAGGCATCAGTTGCCTCCAAAATACGGTCATAGTCAGAATTGAGGAGACTCGGAATCATAGATTTGAGAATAGAAATTTTGTAGGAAAAAACAGTATGACGCATGTAATCCGCCAATTCTAGCTGCTCTTGGTTGAGAACTGGTTCAAAATCCAAGACAGCTACTAATTTTTTCAAATCTTGAGGATCGCCTTCATCAAATCCAACAACAAAACCTTGCAGGAGACGATTGCTCCTACCAAAGGGAACATGCACCCGACTGCCTAGGCTGACCAGGTCTGTCAGTTCGGCTGGGATTTGATAGGAAAAAGGTTTATCCGTCTGCATCAAAGGTATATCAACAATGACCTTGGCTATCTTTTCCATACTGCCCCTCCTTTAGAATGCTTGACAACAGCTGAAAAAATTAAGGAAGCTGAGATTACCAAATCCCAGCTCGTGCTTTTTCTTTGATTATCTGGCAAAATCTTAAATCTTTTCACCTTCTTCTTCTTTTTCCTTAGCAATTTGTTCTTTAATCTTACGTTCTTCTTCTTCCTTAGCCCGACGCTCGGCTTCTGCACGTGCAATAACAGCAGCACGTTTGGCAGCAGGATCTGGATGAATCGTCACTTTGCCAGCTTCAATTTCTTCTAAAGCCTGCAAGGTTGCTTTAACAGATTTAAAGCCTTGAGTAGGCTTGGCTCCTTCTTCTAGTTCATGAGCACGTTTGGCCTGTAAAATGCAGAGAGAATATTTTGAAGGAATCTTATCCAAAAGGGTATCAATAGAAGGTTTTAACATCATAAAGCAGTATCTCTTTTCTAACTTAAATATCTTGAATCATCTTATTATAGCGGCCAATAACCCGATCGACGCGACAGTGCTCCGCTTCAATAATACGTTTGACACGTTCTGCTGCTGCAGGTACTTCATCATTGACCACTGCGTAGTCGTACTCACGCATAAGGGCAATTTCCTCTTTGGCCCGTTCAATACGCTGAGCAATAATTGTGTCGCTATCTGTTCCGCGACCAACCAAACGATCTTTTAGTTCCTCTAAATCAGGCGGTGTCAGAAATATAAAAACCCCGTCTGGTACTTTTTTCTTAACTTGGAGCGCTCCTTGAACCTCAATTTCCAGAAAAACGTCAATGCCTTTATCTAGCGTTTCATTAACATAGGTTAGGGGAGTACCATAGTAATTGCCGACATATTCAGCGTACTCCAGCATCTGTCCTTGGCGAATCAACTCTTCAAACTCTTCACGGGTTCGGAAAAAATAATCAACACCATCCTGTTCTCCAGAGCGTTGAGCACGGGTCGTCATCGAGACCGAATATTCAAATTTATGGTCTGGCGTTGAAAATATTTCCTGACGAACCGTTCCCTTGCCGACCCCAGAAGGTCCAGAGAAAACAATCAACAATCCACGTTCGGACATAGCAGGCTCCTTATCGTAAACTATCAAGGACATTCAACCAACAACAGAATCCGCTACTTTCACTTGATAAAACTATCAGTCAAAAGTCGTATCACTCCGCATACGTTCGTCCCGATTCTCATGCTTAAGTTTAACAAAAATAGAGGCTTTTATCAAGAGGGGTATCATAAGTTTACCTGTTAACAACTGAACCAACTTTCCTCTCAAGAGCTAAGAATTTTTTATAAAAAGCTACCCACAAACCCAGCTAATTATAGTATAATGGTAAGGTGTGCCTTGGAGCAAATTATCACTATGAGGAGGGGTTCTTATGGAACAAATGTTTCTTTCTGCCAATAATCAACTCAACGAAATAGAAACATTCGAGCCTGGGGCTTGGATCAATCTTGTGAACCCTTCCCAGGAAGAATCTGTCAAACTTGCTGAGCAGTTCAGTATTGACATTACCGACCTAAGAGCACCCCTAGATGCCGAAGAAAGTTCGCGGATCAGTGTTGAGGATAACTACACCCTGATTATCGTTGATGTGCCAACTCAAGAAGATCGCAATGGCAAGAGCTATTATGTGACCATCCCTTTAGGTATTATCGTCACAAACCAAGTCGTTATTACTACTTGTTTGGAACCATTGATCCTTTTTGATAATTTTCTCAATCGACGAGTACGAGGCTTCTACACTTTTATGAAGACACGATTTGTCTTTCAACTTCTCTATCGCAATGCTGAGCTCTTTCTAACTGCTCTGCGCTCGATCGACCGCCAAAGCGATCGTATCGAAGCTCAACTAGAGGATGCAACCAGAAATGAGCAGCTTATTGATATGATGGAGTTGGAGAAGTCTATTATTTACCTAAAGGCTTCGTTGAAAATCAATGAACGTATTGTCAAAAAGCTGACAGGCAACGCCTCCAGCTTGAAAAAATATATCGACGATGAAGATTTACTAGAGGATACCTTGATTGAAACACAACAGGCCATCGAGATGGCCAGCATCTATGAAAATGTCCTCAATGTCATGACTGAAACATCAGCATCTATTATTTCTAACAACCAGAATTCTATTATGAAGACACTGGCGCTAATGACCATGGCCTTAGATATCCCAACTGTCGTCTTCTCGGCTTATGGGATGAATTTTAAAAACAACTGGTTGCCTTTAAATGGTCTGCCACACGCTTTCTGGTTTATTGTTTTTATTGCTTCAGTCATGAGTTTGACTGTCGTTATCTATTTCATTCGTAAGCGCTGGTTCTAATTTCAAATATTTCAAAACTTATCAAAACAGGAGACTACCACCCTATGGATTTACAGGAATTGACCAAAAAAAATCGGGAATTTATTACGATTGCCAGCCATCAACTTCAAAAGGATGGCAAAAGTCAAGAAGAGATTGAGGCTATCTTGACCGATGTCCTTCCAACTATTATTGAAAATCAAAAAGAAGGACATACAGCCCGTTCTCTCTTTGGAGCGCCTACTATCTGGGCTAAAACATTTACAGAGTCCAGCTCTACCCAAGCTAACCAAGCGCAGAGGGATGATACAAATAAGAATCCTTGGCTGATGTGGCTGGATAGCAGTCTGATGCTTCTAGGATTTTTCGGTCTTATCTATGGTCTCACATCTCTTGCTAACAAACATTACTACCAGCAAGGTTATGGTATTGTGACCACTATTGTTACTGCCCTGACTGGCGGTGCTGCTCTTTATGCTCTTTATCACTTTGTTTACCGATATGCAGGAAAGCCTAAAAGCGAGCGGCCTAGTCTATGGAGATCCCTAATTTATATGGCTGTCTTTACGCTGATTTGGATTGGTTTTGTTGGAGCTACAGCCTTGATTCCTAAGGCATTAAATCCTGTTCTCCCTGGACTTGTTATGATTGTTATCAGCGGACTTAGTTTCGCTCTTAAATACTTCCTTAAGAAGCAATATAATATCCAAAGTGCCTTGGCAACTCAGAAGCCCTAGTCCTGCTCAAAAATAAAATCTTAGAAATCTCAGTCTGCATAAGCCTGGGATTTTTTTCTCAATGAGATGAATAAGGGCGCTTATTTGTCTTCCTGTTTCACACAAAAGAGAATACTCTTATTCTTCTGTTTTTAAGCGTATAAATAGGTTACACTAAACTAGACAGAAATGATAAAGTGTTCTACACTAAAGAAAATAGGAGAACAGATATGTCTAGAAAAATTCGCCGTCATTTCACAGATGACTTTAAACAACAAATCGTTGACCTTCACAAGGCAG
>NZ_JBZFUM010000034.1:0-10294 GCF_058314535.1 Streptococcus sp. ELY_125
TACAAGTTCGTTTGTGGTAAGATGGGTGTAGGTCATTTATGGTAGTTCCTCTCAGACAAATGTGGTGTTTATCTGAGCCTATCATAAATGGCTTTTTTCTGTCTAGCTTAATTTTACAAATTGGGATTTAAAAAGTGATGAGCGGCATCGGTATCTTTGCCTTGGAAAACGCTTTAATCTTTTGTTGAGACTAGTTTTTTAATGTGATTTGTGCTAGAATGAACATGTAAACGGGTTCAGCCCGAAAAATAAATAGGAGGCCTTTATAATGGCAATCGTTTCAGCAGAAAAATTTGTCCAAGCAGCTCGTGACAATGGTTATGCAGTTGGTGGATTTAACACAAACAACCTTGAATGGACACAAGCAATCTTGCGAGCTGCAGAAGCTAAGCAAGCGCCAGTATTGATCCAAACTTCTATGGGTGCTGCTAAGTACATGGGTGGTTATAAACTTTGCAAGACTCTCATTGAAAATCTTGTAGAGTCAATGGGTATTACTGTACCAGTTGCTATCCATCTTGACCATGGTCATTTCGATGATGCTTTGGAGTGTATTGAAGTTGGCTACACTTCTGTTATGTTCGATGGTTCACATCTTCCAATCGAAGAAAATCTTGAAAAAGCTAAAATTGTTGTTGAAAAAGCGCATGCTAAGGGTGTATCAGTAGAAGCAGAAGTTGGAACCATCGGTGGTGAAGAAGATGGTATCGTTGGTGATGGTGAGTTAGCGCCAATCGATGATGCTAAGGCAATGGTTGCCACTGGTGTAGACTTCTTGGCAGCTGGTATTGGTAACATTCACGGACCATATCCAGAAAATTGGAAGGGCCTCCATCTTGATCACCTTGAAAAATTGACTGCAGCTGTGCCTAATTTCCCAATCGTATTGCACGGTGGATCAGGCATCCCTGATGATCAAATTCAAGCAGCTATCAAACTTGGTGTTGCTAAAGTTAACGTTAATACTGAGTGTCAAATTGCATTTGCAAATGCAACTCGTCAATTTGTACGTGAGTACGATGCTAACGAAGCTGAATATGATAAGAAGAAACTCTTCGACCCACGTAAGTTCTTGAAACCTGGCTTTGAAGCTATTACAGCCGCAGTTGAAGAACGTATTGATGTTTTCGGTTCCGAAAACAAAGCTTAAGCTATAAAATTTAGTGATAATATGCCCCTGCACGAAAGTGCGGGGTTGTTTTTTTGAGATCGCTTCTTACTGTTGTTGGAGGCTAGTCTTTCTTGAAATTCAAAATATGTATGAAATAGCTTGTCAAGTCAGGCTAATTCTGGTAGACTAGTATGGTATGTGGTGCTAGCACATCCGTAAAAATAATGTGGGAGGAAAGAGTAAGATGGCAAAAGTATGTTATTTTACAGGACGTAAGACAAAATCTGCAAACAACCGTTCACACGCAATGAATAAAACTAAACGTGTTGTGAAACCAAATTTACAAAAAGTAACCATTTTGGTTGATGGTAAGCCTAAAAAAGTTTGGGCTTCAGCCCGCGCCCTTAAATCAGGGAAAGTAGAACGCGTTTAATAAATCGAGCCTAGAGGCTCTTTTTTTATTTCCGAACATGGTGTAACTAGGTGGGAGAGTATTAGTTTGTAAGTGTCGCTATCGAGGGATAAGACTGTATTCTTTGTACTTTAGTCTTAGATTATGATAGAATAAAGTGATAAAAACTTGAGAGGTAGCAGTATGACTGTAAAGATCAATACAAAAGATGGTCAAATTGAGTTATCTGATGACGTCATTGCAACCGTTGTCGGTGGTTCAGCAACAGAAATTTTTGGTGTTGTTGGTATGGCAAGTAAAAGTGCCATCAAGGATAATTTCCAAGCTCTTTTGCGCAAGGAGAATTATTCAAAGGGTGTTGTTGTTAAATCGTTGGAGGATGGTATTACGGTTGATGTTTATACTGTCATGAGCTACGGTGTCAAGATTAGCGAGGTCTCAAAAAATATTCAGGAACGTGTGAAGTTTAATCTTGAGAATCAATTGGGTATTCATGCTAATGTAGTTAATGTTTATATTCAAAATATTAAAGTTGTAGGAGAAGATTAGTGTCAAATATTACGACAAGCTTATTTCAAGAAATGGTGCAGGCTGCGGCTACTCGTCTTGGAAATCAAGCAGAGTATGTAAATTCATTGAATGTCTTTCCTGTCCCTGATGGAGATACTGGTACCAATATGGGGATGACTATCGAAAATGGTGCTAAAGCCGTTGCTGATCAACCGGCTTCTACAGTCGGTGGAGTAGGGCAGATTTTATCCAAGGGGCTTTTAATGGGAGCGCGTGGGAACTCTGGCGTTATCACATCACAATTGTTCCGTGGATTTGGCCAAGCCATTAAAGATTTAGAAGAGTTAGATGGTAAAGCCTTGGCTAACGCTCTTCAGGCAGGTGTAGAGGTCGCTTATAAAGCTGTTATGAAGCCTGTAGAAGGAACTATCCTGACGGTATCAAGAGGGGCTGCCATCTCTGCTATGAGGAAGTCTGAGACCACTAATGATGCTACTGAGGTCATGCGGGCTGCCCTTGATGGTGCTAAGGCGGCTTTAGCTAAAACACCTGAGATGCTACCAGTCCTTAAAGAAGTGGGAGTAGTGGATTCAGGGGGGCAAGGGCTGGTTTTTATCTATGAAGGTTTCTTGTCAGCCTTGACTGGGGAATACATGGCTTCTGAAGAGTTTCAAGCAACTCCTGCTAATATGACTGAAATGATTAATGCTGAACATCATAAATCTGTAGCTGGACATGTGGCTACGGAGGATATTCAGTACGGTTATTGTACGGAGATTATGGTGGCGCTGCGTCAGGGGCCAACTTACGTTAAAGATTTTGATTATGAGAGCTTCCGTAATTATCTAAACGAGCTTGGGGACTCCCTCTTAGTTGTTAATGATGATGAAATTGTTAAGGTTCATGTCCATACAGAGGATCCTGGCCTTGTTATGCAGGAGGGTTTAAAATACGGAGCACTTGTCAAGGTAAAAGTAGATAATATGCGCGGACAGCATGAAGCGCAGCTGAAAAAGGAAGAAGCACTTGAAGCCCCTGTACAGACTGAAAAGAAAGGGTATGGCTTGATCGCGGTTGCGGCTGGTGATGGTTTGGCTGAAATTTTTAAATCTCAAGGTGTGGATTATGTTATTTCAGGCGGTCAAACGATGAATCCGTCGACGGAGGATATCGTTAAGGCGATTGAATCTGTTAATGCTGAAAACATTCTTATTCTTCCTAACAATAAGAATATCTTTATGGCTGCTCAATCTGCTGCAGAGGTTGTGGATGTTCCGGCTGCTGTTGTTGAAAGTCGAACGGTGCCTCAAGGTTTAACTAGTCTACTGGCTTTCAATCCTGAAAATAATTTAGAGGATAATGTAGCAGCCATGTCAGCCAGCTTGTCAGAGGTCGTTAGCGGTAGTGTAACCTTGGCGGTTAGAGATACGACCATTGACGGTCTAGAGATTCATAAAGACGATATACTTGGCATGGTTGACGGTAAAATCCTTGTATCTAATCCAGATATGGAAGCAGCCTTGCTTGCTACTGTGGACAAAATGATTAACGAGGATAGTGAAATTGTGACGATTTACATCGGTGAAGATGGCAATCAAGAATTAGCTGAAAAACTGGCTGAGATTTTAGAAGCTCAGAACGAGGATATTGAAGTGGAGCTCCATGAAGGAAATCAGCCTGTTTATCCTTATATTATGAGTGTTGAATAGTGTTTCTAAGAGTTTTCTCTTTGATTAATATCCTTTTAATTCTTGCTAAAATAAATCCCCTCCCGCTTTTATTAGAAAGAAGTGGGGGATTTTTATTTATAAAAGAAAACGATTTTCTTAGTGTATTGGACTTGCAATATTCTTAGAAAATGTTATCATAGAAATCAAGAATTTTGAATTGTTAGAATTTTCTATAAAACTCTGAAAAAGGAGGTAGTATGAATCAAGTTTCGTTAGAACAGGCTAAGACAGGGTCTGATTTACTGTTAGATACTCTAGTGGAGCTGGGAATTGATACTATTTTCGGTTATCCTGGAGGAGCGGTTCTTCCTTTATATGATGCAATTTATCAGCACGATGATATTAATCATATCCTTGCTCGCCATGAGCAAGGCGCCCTTCACGAGGCAGAAGGATTTGCTAAGTCAACTGGGAAAGTTGGTGTGGCTGTAGTAACTAGTGGACCTGGTGCTACTAATGCTATCACTGGTATCGCTGATGGTATGAGCGATAGTGTACCTATGCTGGTTTTTACTGGGCAGGTAGCCATGGCTGGTATTGGTAAAGATGCTTTTCAGGAAGCAGATATCGTTGGTATTACAATGCCAATTACAAAATATAATTATCAAATTCGAGATGTAGCAGAGATACCGCGTATTGTAAAAGAAGCCGTTCATATTGCAACAACAGGACGACCTGGTCCAGTATTGATTGATCTTCCTAAAAATGTCTCTGAGACCAAGGTGACTAGCTACAATGATTCTGAAGTGAACTTACCTAGCTATCAACCGACGATTTTGCCAAATGCTCTTCAAGTTAGAAAACTATTGGCCCAGCTGAAAAAAGCTAAAAAACCTTTAATCATTGCTGGCGGTGGCGTTAATTATGCTGGCGCTTCTAAAGAATTAGTAGTTTTTGCAGAACGTTATAATATCCCAGTTGTTTCCACGCTTCTGAGTTTGGGAACGATTCCGATTGGCCATCGTCTAGCATTGGGGATGGGAGGGATGCACGGCTCCTATGCTTCGAATATGGCGATGACGCATTGTGATTTTATGATCAACTTTGGATCGCGCTTTGCGGATCGTCTAACAGGTAATCCCAAGACCTTTGCTAAAGATGCAGTTGTAGCCCATGTAGATATTGATCCGGCTGAGATCGGCAAGGTTGTCCAGACTGATATTCCTATTGTTGGTGACGCTAAAGAAGCTTTGAAACTTCTTTTGGATGAAGAGACGGTTCGGACGCATCATGACAGTTGGACTGAGGAAGTATTGGCTAATAAAGCTAAGGCTCCATTTAGTTACAAGTTTGATAGTGATATTATTAAGCCCCAGCATGCTATTGAAACTATCGGTAAATTAACACAAGGAGAAGCTATCGTAGTGACAGATGTTGGGCAGCATCAAATGTGGGCTGCTCAGTTTTACCCTTACAAGAATGAGCGTCAGCTTATCACATCGGGTGGCTTGGGAACGATGGGATTCGGTATACCAGCTGCAGTGGGCGCAAAGTTAGCTAATCCTGATAAGGAGGTTGTTCTCTTTGTCGGCGATGGCGGCTTCCAAATGACAAATCAAGAGTTGGCTATTTTGAATGGATATGGCCTGCCGATTAAGGTAGTTTTGATTAACAACCATTCTCTTGGAATGGTTCGCCAGTGGCAGGAATCCTTCTATGAGGAGCGACGGAGTCAGTCTACCTTTGATGATGAGCCTAATTTTCAACTTTTGGCTGAGTCTTATGGTATTGCGCATTACCATTTTTCTAACCCGAACACTTTGGAGGAGGAACTGCAGGTTATTACCGAAAATAAACCTATGTTGATTGAGGTTGATATTTCTAATCGTGAGCACGTTTATCCAATGGTTCCATCTGGAAAATCGAATGCTGAAATGTTGGGGGTGACTTTTAATGCGTAGAATGTTAGCAGCTAAACTCTACAACTCAACGGGAGTCCTCAACCGTTTTACTGGAGTCCTTTTGCGTCGACAGGTTAACATCGAATCGATATCGGTTGGTCATACAGAGGAAGAAGGGATTTCTCGTATTACTATCATTATCGAAGTAGACAGTTTGGAAGAGGCTGAGCAGATTATTAAGCAACTCAATCGATTGATTGATGTTGTCCGGGTTCGAGATATTACGGATATCCCTCACCTAGAACGCGAGGTCATTTTGGTTAAAGTGTCTGCTCCGGCACATAAAAGAGCAGAGATCCTAGCGGTTATCCAACCTTTTCGAGCTGGCGTCATCGATGTCGGATTGAAATCTATCACAATCCAGATGACGGGAGATGCTAATAAGGTTGATGCCCTCTTACGAGTAGTTCAACCTTACGGTATTCAAAAAATTGCTCGCACGGGAGCAACAGGTTTTTCACGAGATTTGTCCTAAAAATGTCGTTTGTTAATGTTTGTCTATGCCTGTTAAAGGCGGAAAAATAATTTTAGAAAAGAGAGATTTTATTATGGCAGTTACAATGGAATATGAAAACGATGTAAAAGTTGATGCACTTAAAGGTAAAAAGATTGCAGTCGTTGGCTATGGTTCACAGGGTCATGCTCATGCTCAAAACCTTCGTGATTCTGGTTACGATGTCATTATCGGTGTTCGCGCAGGGAAATCTTTTGATAAAGCTAAAGAGGACGGCTTTGATGCCTATGAAGTAGCGGAGGCTACTAAACTGGCGAATGTTATCATGGTGTTGGCGCCGGACGAAATCCAAAAAGATATCTATAAAAATGAGATTGCCCCCAATTTAACTGCAGGTAAGGCTCTCGGGTTTGCACATGGTTTTAATATTCATTTTGAGTACATTAAAGCTCCAGAAGATGTTGATGTCTTCATGGTTGCACCTAAGGGTCCTGGTCACCTAGTACGTCGTACTTATACAGAAGGATTTGGTGTTCCAGCTCTCTATGCTGTATACCAAAATCCAACAGGGAATGCGAAAGATATTGCAATGTCTTGGGCTAAAGGGATTGGTTCAGCCCGCGTTGGTCTTTTGACGACTACATTTAAGGAGGAAACTGAAGAAGACCTCTTTGGAGAACAAGCAGTTCTTATGGGGGGCTTGACTCACCTTATCGAAGCAGGTTTTGAAGTATTGACGGAAGCAGGCTATGCACCAGAATTGGCTTACTTTGAAGTTCTTCACGAAATGAAGTTGATCGTTGACCTTATTTATGAAGGCGGATTTAAGAAAATGCGCCAATCATGCTCAAATACTGCTGAGTTCGGTGACTTCGTAACAGGTCCTCGTGTCATTGGTCCAGAAGTCAAAGAGAATATGAGAGCAGCTCTTGCAGACATCCAATCGGGTAAATTTGCGCGTGAATTTGTTGAAGATCACGATGCTGGTTTCCCACGCTTGAAAGCATTCCGCGAAGAAGCGGCTAACCTTGAAATTGAAAAGGTTGGTGCAGAGCTTCGTAAAGCAATGCCATTTGTTGGTCAGAATGATGACGATGCCTTTAAGATTTATAACTAATTTATGCACAGTCATATTAAAAGGGGGGCACTGCCCTCTTTTTTAGTTCTTTATGCCTTATAATAAATGCTTGGAAGATGTCTGCTTTAAAAATATGCTGAAAATGTTATAATAAATGGGACTATATAATACGGAGAAACATTTTATGACTTTCTATAATCACAAAGAAATTGAAGCAAAGTGGCAGAAATATTGGGCTGACCATCATACTTTTAGGACAGGAACTGATGCGTCAAAGCCTAATTTTTATGCTTTAGATATGTTCCCTTACCCATCAGGAGCTGGTCTGCATGTGGGACATCCTGAAGGATATACAGCAACAGATATTCTCAGCCGTTACAAGCGCGCTCAAGGTTACAATGTTCTGCATCCAATGGGTTGGGATGCCTTTGGTTTACCTGCTGAGCAATACGCTATGGATACGGGAAATGATCCGGCTGATTTTACGGCTCAGAATATTGCTAATTTTAAACGTCAGATTAATAGTTTAGGTTTTTCTTACGATTGGGATCGCGAAATTAATACGACTGATCCTGATTACTATAAGTGGACTCAATGGATTTTTACAAAGCTTTTTGAAAAAGGGCTGGCCTATGAGGCAGAGGTTCCTGTAAACTGGGTCGAGGAATTAGGAACGGCAATTGCTAATGAAGAGGTGCTGCCTGATGGGACTTCTGAACGAGGTGGCTATCCCGTTGTTCGTAAACCAATGCGTCAGTGGATGCTAAAAATTACAGCCTATGCTGAGCGATTGTTAAATGATTTGGATGATCTTGATTGGCCTGAATCAATCAAGGATATGCAGCGCAACTGGATTGGTAAATCTATCGGAGCCCATGTGGATTTCAAGGTGGCTGGGACAGACAAACAATTTACAGTTTTTACCACTCGTCCTGATACGCTTTTTGGTGCTACATATGCTGTGATGGCACCAGAACATGATTTAGTTGACGTGATTACGAGCGCAGAGCAAGCGCAGGCAGTCATAGATTATAAGCATCAAGCTAGTTTAAAATCTGATTTGGCTCGAACTGACCTCAACAAGGAAAAAACTGGTGTCTGGACTGGCGCTTACGCCATTAATCCTGTTAATGGTCGAGAAATTCCTATTTGGATTTCTGACTATGTTTTGGCAAGTTATGGTACTGGTGCTATTATGGCGGTGCCAGCCCATGATACCCGAGACTGGGAGTTTGCCAAAGAATTTGGATTAGATATTATCCCGGTCCTAGAGGGCGGTGATGTGGATAAAGAGGCTTGGACTGAAGATGGACTCCATATTAATTCTGAGTTTCTTAACGGGTTGAATAAAGAGGATGCTATTGATCGAATCATTGACTTCCTAGAAGAAAATGACCTTGGTCAGAAGCAAATTAATTATCGTCTTCGTGACTGGCTTTTCAGCCGTCAAAGATATTGGGGTGAGCCTATTCCAATCATTCATTGGGAAGACGGAACATCAACAGCTGTTCCTGAAAATGAATTACCCCTTGTCCTTCCTAAAACGAGTGATATTAAGCCGTCGGGAACAGGGGAATCGCCACTGGCCAACCTAACAGACTGGTTGGAAGTGAGGCGGGAAGATGGTGTAAAAGGGCGTCGTGAAACGAACACTATGCCCCAATGGGCAGGGTCTAGCTGGTATTATTTACGCTACATTGATCCCCATAACAATAAAAAATTAGCTGACGAAGATTTACTTAAAGCATGGCTACCGGTTGATATTTATATTGGTGGTGCTGAGCATGCAGTTCTTCACTTGTTATACGCTCGTTTCTGGCATAAATTTCTTTATGATATTGGTGTCGTTCCAACAAACGAACCTTTCCAAAAACTTTTTAATCAAGGAATGATTTTGGGAACCAGTTATCGTGACAGTCGAGGTGCTCTGGTAGCTACTGATAGAGTTGAAAAACGTGATGGCTCATTCTTTAGCATTGAGACTGGTGAGGAATTGGAACAAGCTCCGGCTAAAATGTCTAAATCACTCAAAAATGTAGTAAATCCTGATGA
Source organism: Streptococcus sp. ELY_125 (assembly GCF_058314535.1). Lineage (NCBI taxonomy): Bacteria > Bacillati > Bacillota > Bacilli > Lactobacillales > Streptococcaceae > Streptococcus > Streptococcus sp. ELY_125. The sequence goes on from NZ_JBZFUM010000034.1 coordinate 9,249, forward strand.
TGTAGTCGAGCAGTATGGAGCCGATACTCTTCGTGTTTATGAAATGTTTATGGGACCATTGGATGCTTCGATTGCCTGGTCAGAAGAAGGACTTGAAGGTAGTCGCAAGTTTCTCGATCGTGTCTACCGATTATTTACTACAAAAGAAATTATAACTGACAATAATGGATCTCTAGATAGGGTATATCATGAAACTGTTAAGGTAGTAACAGAGCAAATTGAAGCCATGAAGTTTAATACAGCTATCGCGCAGCTCATGGTGTTTACAAATGCAGCTAATAAGGAAAAACAGCTGTTTGCTGATTATGCTAAAGGGTTCATCCAATTACTAGCACCATTTGCTCCGCACCTGTCCGAAGAACTCTGGCAAGTTTTAACGTCTTCAGGCGAGACTATTGCATACACTGCATGGCCAAGGTGGGATAATAGTAAACTTATTGAGGATGAAGTTGAGATTGTTTTACAAGTCAAGGGTAAAGTTCGAGCTAGGGCTATGGTAGCTAAAGATCTTTCTAATAAAGAACTGGAGGCTCTTGCTCTAGCTAATGATAAAATTAAACAAGAAATTGAAGGGAAAGAAGTAATCAAAATCATAGCTGTCCCAAACAAGCTGGTCAATATTGTCATTAAATAGTTCTTGTTGAAAGTAGGTCTTAAGCCTGCTTTTTTATTGACTGCTGCTTTGTTATATATAGAAAATTTATGTGAGTAATCTAGTGATAATGAGTAAGCTATTTTTGTAGTACGGTTCATGAATAAAAATACAGAAAATAATTTTAATCTATTGACAAGGCATCTTTGCTTTGATACACTAATAAAGCTGATGAAAGCAATGCAAGAAACATCACAAAAAGATGACAAAAGTGTTGACAAGTGATTAAAAAGGTAGTAGACTATAAGAGTTGCTTTTATTGGCAGTTCAAGACCTTTGAGAACTGAATAGACAAGAAACCAAGCGTGCGGGTTAAGGAATTAACCTGTCAAAAATACGAAAATAAGTCAGAAATGACTGAGTTAGATTAACTTTAATGAGAGTTTGATCCTGG
>NZ_JBZFUM010000035.1:0-9241 GCF_058314535.1 Streptococcus sp. ELY_125
AGGCCTTTTTATTTTGACCAAATTCAAGTAAATACCTTAGTTATTGTCACCTCAGGCCATATTTTTCTAGAGAATTTTTAAAAAAAGACAAACTCCCAAAAAGAAGTTTGTCTTCGGTCTGAAAGCTTGCAAGAGCAAGCTTAATGACTGACTAACTACTTAGTCAACCTTATAAATCCAGCCTGCTGGCGCTTCTACATCGCCAAACTGGATACCTGTCAGCTCATCATAGAGCTTGCGTGTAACGGGGCCGACCTCTGTTTCACTGTAGAAAACGTGGAAATCGTCTCCATGTTGCACCCCGCCGATCGGTGAGATAACTGCCGCGGTTCCACAAGCCCCCGCTTCAACGAATCTGTCTAACTCATCAATCTTGACATCGCCTTCAATAGCTGTCATTCCAAAGCGTTCTTTAGCTAAATAAAGAAGAGAATACTTGGTAATAGACGGCAGAATAGATGGGCTAAGCGGCGTAACAAATTCATTATCTTTTGTGATACCAAAGAAATTAGCGGATCCCACTTCTTCAATTTTGGTGTGGGTCGCTGGATCCAGATAAATAACATCAGAGAATTGCCGCTCATGAGCTACTTGACCGGGTAGGAGACTGGCAGCATAGTTCCCGCCTACCTTAGCTGCACCAGTACCATGAGGAGCTGCTCGGTCATAATCATCCTGAATGAGGAAGTTCGTTGGGGCTAAACCACCCTTGAAATAATTCCCAACCGGCATAGCAAAAATCGTAAAAATGTATTCTTCTGCTGGATGGACCCCAATAACATCTCCAACTCCAATTAATAGCGGACGGATATAGAGTGTTGCGCCTGTCCCATAAGGCGGAACGAATTCTTCGTTTGCACGAACAACTTGCTTAACAGCATCAATGAACTTATCCGTTGGAACTTGGGGCATGAGGAGGCGATCGGATGTTCGCTGTAGACGTTCTGCATTTTGGTCAGGACGGAATAATTGGACAGAGCCATCTTGGGTACGGTAAGCTTTTAATCCTTCAAAAGCTTGTTGTCCATAATGAAGAGCTGGCGAGCTTTCAGAGATATGGAGTGTCGAGTCCTCTGTCAGCTTACCATCATCCCACCGACCATTCTTATAGTATGAAATATGGCGAAAAGGAAGTTTATGGTATTCAAAACCTAGGTTCTCCCAATCTAAATCTACTGTCATAATAAATCCCTCTTTCTATCACTAAGTGGTTCCTAGTATAGTCCTTTTTTAGCCAATTTTCAAGTATTATTTCAAAATTCTGACAATTTATTTTCCTAAAAAAGCAGAGAGCTAACATTGACAAGGGCATCAATGCTAACCTCCTCTACTTTTAAAATGTTTTGGTTTTATTTATCAGCTAAGCAATCTGGCTGCAAGTACCTCTTCATCCGAAATAGTATCTGAGATAAAGCTCCCATTGCTAGTGCGCTCTGACAGACTCAGTTGGGCTAGGTTAACCTGCTCAACCGTTCCTAATTTAGATAAAACTTCGAGTATCTGCTCGTCAGTATCGGCCTCTACTTCCCCACTAAAAAGGTCAAGCTCTGCAGCCGCAGCAGCATCAGATAACACAGGAGCGGCTAAAAAGACGCGATGGGGCTTGGATTTGAGTTCACGCAGAAGTTGCAAACCACGGCCTGCCCGTTTGGCTACTGGGATATCGTCTGTTGCCATCCGTTTGAGGCTGCCGCGCTGGGTCAGTACAAAGAAAGTCTTAGTATTAGCCATAAAGGCAGATTGGACTGTATCACCATCTTTCAGATTAATGGCCTTGACACCAGCAGCTTTGGCGCCAACAATAGGTACTTCTTCAATGCTAAAGTGGAGAGCGTACCCTTTCTGAGTCACTATCATAACCTGATCCAATTTAATTGGTGCCATAGTAACAACGTGATCATCGTCTCCTTTAAGTTTGGCAAATTTAACAGATTTGGTTCTGTAACTGCGCCAAGGTTCAAACTCTTTACGCTCAAAGCGCTTGATCTGACCGTGTTTTGTCACAGCGAAATAAGTTTCTGGAGTTAGATCATCAATGATTTCAGCGTAGATAATTTCCTCATCGGTTGAAAAATTGGTAATGGTCTGCGAGAGGTGTTCGCCGATGTCTTTCCAACGAATATCGGTTAATTCATGAATAGGCCGGTAGATGACATTCCCTAGATTTGTAAAGATAAAGAGATGCTGGGTCGTTTTAGCCTGCTGCATCAGAATCACCTGATCGTCATCACGCTTACCTAATTCTTCTGGGGTGGAAGCATTGTAAGAGCGAGGACTGGTCCGTTTGACATAGCCGCTGCGAGTCAGGCTGACATAAGTCTCCTCTTCAACAATCAAGCTGGCCGTATCAATTTCAATAGTCTGCGCTTGAACCTGCAATTCTGAACGGCGGGGACTACCAAACTTTTTCTTTACCTCACGGAGCTCACGCTTCATGAGATTATACATGGTACGCTCATCACCAATAATAGCCGTCAGAGTTGCGATTTGCTCCCGCAAGGCAGCATCCTCTTCTTCCAGAGTCACAATATCGGTATTAGTTAAGCGATAAAGCTGCAAAGTTACGATAGCTTCTGCCTGCTCCTCGGTAAATTCATAGCTAATCTTCAGATTTTCTTTGGCATCGGCCTTATTATCCGACGCCCGAATCAAAGCGATAACTTCATCTAAAATAGAAAGAACCCTGATCAGCCCTTCTACGATATGGAGACGCTTTTCTGCCTTTTTCTTATCAAATTTGGAGCGCGCTAAAATAATATCGCGGCGATGGCCAATGTAGCTGGTCAAAATTGGAATCAGTCCGACCTGACGCGGCGTAAAGTTATCAATAGCTACCATATTAAAATTATAATTAATTTGCAGGTCAGTATATTTGAGCAGGTAGTTAAGAATCGCTTGACTATCCGCATCCTTCTTAAGCTCAATAGCAATGCGCAAACCATCGCGGTCAGATTCGTCCCTCACTTCGGAGATGCCAGGTACTTTATTGTTGAGGCGAACATCATCGATTTTTTTTACCAACATGGCCTTATTGACATCGTAAGGAATTTCGGTAACGACAATTTGCTCTTTGCCACCCTTAAGCGGTTCAATTTCTGTACGCGAACGTACTACTACACGTCCCTTACCTGTTTCATAGGCTTTACGAATTTCGTCAGCCCCTTGGATAATAGCTCCAGTCGGCAGGTCAGGACCAGGTAAAAATTCCATGAGCTTTTCGACCTTTGCCTTAGGATGATCAATCATATAGACGACCGCGTCAATAACTTCAGCTAAATTATGAGGAGGTATGTCTGTTGCATATCCCGCTGAAATTCCTGTTGCACCATTAACTAGAAGATTGGGAAAGGCAGCTGGTAAAACAGTCGGCTCTTTTTCCGTATCATCAAAATTCCAAGCCCAAGGGACAGTGTCTTTGTTAATATCTTGAAGCAGATAGCCCGCAATCTCTGATAAGCGCGCCTCAGTATAACGCATAGCAGCAGGTGGATCACCGTCCATAGAACCATTGTTTCCGTGCATCTCCACAAGAATTTCACGATTCTTCCAGTCTTGCGACATGCGCACCATAGCATCGTAAATAGAGGAATCCCCGTGCGGGTGAAAATTCCCCATGATATTACCAACCGACTTGGCCGACTTACGGTAGCCCTTATCATGAGTATTACCGTCCTTATTCATGGAATAAAGAATGCGGCGCTGAACCGGTTTTAGCCCATCGCGAATATCAGGCAGGGCCCGCTCTTGAATAATATACTTGGAATAGCGCCCAAAGCGCTCTCCCATGATGTCCTCAAGGGACATATTTTGAATGTTTGACATAATTAAGATACACAGCCCATAAAAAAGATAAAGTCAAATTAAGAAATCAGCAGAAAATCAAGATTTTCTAGACGATTTATCTTTTTGACACAGTCTTTAGGGGCGTGTTCAATTCCTTTCTGTAAGATTAAAATAGAAGATTATATAATCTAGAATAAAAACAGGAGATTCTGATTTTCCAAACGATTCACGCTAAAGTAACGACTGTAAAAATAAAAATTTAAACATCCGTCTCTCTCTTTATACAGATTCTAGGATGAGTCCCATTCTTATTGATATGTAATAGCATAAACTTATTAAAGACTACTTTACTCATAGCTGTAATTTTAAAGAGTTTTATTGATAGAATAATAGCGATTACAAAGAAATTATTATGCTATTGCTAAGGCTAGTTTTTGTTTCACATCTTAATAGCTTCTCAGTAAAAGTATTAACCATTCTTATTCCCATTGGTTTAAAAGTAACATAGGTTAAACCACCGGAAATAACAGCACCGAGAACTGGAATAGTTTTTGAAATAGATTTTCCTATAGTATCTTTTGTAATTTTTTTGCCTATATTATTGCCAATTCTTGTTCTTTGCTAAATGTTTTTTCACTGTATCCTCTCCCAATAGAATACTAATACTATGTTCTCTTTCAGTGTTAATCTAAAATATCCACAATCCATTAGCACCATAGCTGACTTGTTGACGACTTTCCTACAGCTCCTCGGTTCGATAAAGACGATAGCCTTCATAATCGTAACTGTGATCGACCCCTTTCATGTAGAGCTCACGGTTATCGATATCATCCGTGAGTGCTTTTCTGAGGATATACTTGATTTCAATATTGCGAACTGGACTGCGTTCCATGGCCAGAAGATAATCTTCTTTATCAACCTGTGACCAGTCGATGACTTGACTAATCTCATTTTTTAGTAGATGGTCTAACCACAGACGCATACTGCGTCCATTACCTTCGCGAAAAGGATGGGCAATGTTCATTTCAACATATTTTTCAATAATGTGATCAAAAGTATCTTGAGGCATATTATCAATGGTTTCAAGTGAAGCTTTCAAGTAGACTAAGGGAGCAAAGCGAAATCCACCTTTTGCTAAATCAACTAAGCGCATCTTTCCAGCGAAATCATAAATATCTTCGAATAAAAAGCCATGAATAAATGCTAAAGTTTCATAAGTACCGGCAGGTATATCAGCCAATAAATTTTCTTCAAATAAACGTTTAGCTTTTTCTTTACTGATTTTTTCTTCAGCTTTTGAAAGCTCAAGCGAATCTGTCAAACCTAACTTATTTTCTAAAACCATATTTCCTCACCTACTAACCTAGTCACTCCACACATTTTCGTTTATATTTAATCTGGCTAGCGATATTTCCTTCAACATCCTTCTCATCCCATAGTTGCAATTCCCGTGGATAGTAGAAATTGCTCTTATTTTTGAAATAGATGTCAATATCAACATACCCGTCCCTATCCCGCAGGTACCAGTTTTTCAGCCAGCTATCCAAACGTTCCATAACTTGAGAGATCTCTTTGGACGTTAAAATCATCCGAGCACTAAAGTTATTATTCAAAATAGCATTAACCGGATAGGCTTCTTTGCGCTCTTTAAATCGTTCGATTTTATCTAAAAATGACTTAGAAGTTTTTACGCGGTAAACATAGCGAATGCCATCGACATCAGCTCACATAAGATAATCATTAATGACCTCATGGAGATTGGTAGGCATCACAGCATTAAGACACTCTTCTTTAGCAACACTGTCCAGTCTATGACTTTTCCCAAAGACCTACAGCAAAGGCGAGCATAACCATCCCTAAGATAAATTTGTTTGTAAACATAAAGTAAAGAGCTGCAAGAATAGACATGGCACAAGTCACTATCTTAATCCAACCTTTGTTAAACCCGTTCATTTTTTCTATCCTCTCTTACTCAAGAAGAACTTGCTAGGGCAATGATTAAAAGGAAATTCCCATCTCTTTTCTGAATATACAAGCAAAAAACTTAGAAAGCCCAAGTAAATCAGTCAGACCTAATTTATTTTCTAAAACCACCTGCTTACCTCTCGTTCATATAGGACACTCAATTTAAAAATCAGTTATAATTTTGAAATTGTCCTAGTAAGGACATTTAGATAAGACCTCAATAAAACTTACCATACTTTCATTTGTCTTTAGCTGATCGATTGTAACGCTTATCGTCAAAAACGATATTATATTGTCAGATAAGCTAGTGAGGAGCTGGCAAGCCACAGCCTGTTACGTTGTGAAAATAAATGCTTTATTATCTTTTCAAATAAGCAATCAAAACACCGTCTGTTCTTCCAAGGTAAACTTGACATTGTCTTCGATCCATTGACGGCGGGGTGCTGCCTTGTCTCCCATGAGGACGGAGACGCGGCGCTCAGCACGCGCCAGATCTTCAATAGTAACACGGATAAGGGTGCGTGTCTCAGGATCCATGGTCGTCTCCCAGAGCTGGTCGGCATTCATCTCTCCCAATCCCTTGTAGCGCTGGAGACTAGCTCCCTTACCAAATTTCTGGCGGAGATCTTCTAACTCACCATCGGTCCAAGCGTATTCAACCTCTTCTTTTTTCCCCTTACCCTTAGACATCTTATAAAGCGGAGGCAGGGCAATATAGACGTGTCCCGCTTCAACTAAGGGACGCATATAGCGATAAAAGAAGGTCAGTAAAAGTGTTTGGATGTGGGCACCATCAGTATCCGCATCGGTCATGATGATAATCTTGTCATAATTGATATCATCAATATTAAAATCCGGTCCGACACCAGCACCGATAGTATAGATCATCGTGTTAATTTCCTCGTTTTTAAGGATATCAGGCATCTTGGCCTTCTCAGTATTGAGTACCTTACCGCGCAGAGGCAAAATAGCCTGAAACTTACGGTCACGTCCCTGTTTTGCTGAGCCTCCGGCCGAGTCCCCTTCGACTAGATAAAGCTCATTTTTCTTAGGGTTTTTAGACTGGGCTGGTGTTAGCTTCCCAGACAGCAATCCCTTATCCTTTTTACTCTTTTTTCCATTGCGGCTTTCATCGCGAGCTTTGCGAGCCGCTTCACGGGCGTCACGCGCTTTGATAGCCTTACGAACCAAATTGGAAGCCAGCTCTCCATTTTCCATGAGAAAGAAAGTTAGATTGTCAGAAACTAGACCATCAACAACCGGACGAGCCAGGGGACTCCCAAGTTTATCCTTGGTTTGCCCTTCGAACTGCAGGTGCTCTTCAGGAACAAGAATAGATAGGACAGCCGAAAGACCTTCTCGGTAATCTGAGCCTTCTAAATTTTTATCTTTCTCCTTAAGAAGACCAGTTTTTCTGGCATAGTCATTCATCGCTTTAGTAATGGCCGTTTTAAGCCCTGTCTCGTGGGTTCCCCCATCTTTAGTACGGACATTATTGACAAAGGATAGAATATTGTCCGAAAAGCCATCGTTATACTGCATGGCTACCTGTATCTGGAAACCTTGCTCTTCACCTTCAAAATAGATAACAGGTGTCAGTGTTTCCTTATCTTCATTGAGGTATTCGACAAAATCTTGCACTCCATTTTCATAGTGGAACTCTTCTTGCTCACCACTACGCTCATCGCTTAAAACCAAAGTAACTTCTTTAAGCAGAAAAGCTGATTCTTTCAAGCGTTCAGAGATAGTATTAAATCTAAAATCTGTTGTTGAAAAGATAGTATCGTCAGGTTTAAAGGTCACCTTGGTCCCTGTTTTCGACTTGGGAGCTGTTTTGATTCTTTCAAGCGTTGTTACAGGTTTACCACCGTCTTCAAAGCGTTGACGATAGACGGCTCCATCACGGGTAATCTCAACTTCCAGCCAGTTAGATAAAGCGTTGACAACCGAGGAACCAACACCGTGCAGGCCCCCTGATGTTTTATAGCCACCTTGGCCAAATTTACCACCGGCATGAAGCACTGTAAAAATCACTTCGACCGTTGGTTTGCCTGTAGCATGCATACCAATTGGCATACCGCGACCACTGTCTGCTACACTAACAGATCCATCCTGATGCAAGGTTACCTCAATACGGTCACCAAAGCCAGATAAGGCCTCATCAACAGCATTATCGACTATCTCCCAAATTAAATGATGCAGCCCTGTTCCGTCAGTTGAGCCAATATACATCCCAGGGCGTTTGCGGACTGCATCCAGTCCTTCCAAGACCTGAATAGCATCATCATTGTAATTATTGATTGAAATCTCTTTTTTAGTCAAACTTGACCTCCCAATTATTCATCTATTTTATATTACAGGTTTTTAGGGAAATTTGCAAAAAAAGTTTGTTCTTGCCTCTCTAAATCGGCTTAGGGCAGACTCCCATCCTACATATCGCAATGTTTTTTGGGGGAAAGTGTCAATAAGAAGACAACAGTCAAACTGCTAGAAACCATTAGAAGTCCGCCGTTATCACTGCAGTTTAATTGTCTGTTACTGCAATCTCACTTAAAAGAGACAGAAAGTGCTCTAAGACCATTACCAGCCACTGCACTTAGTAGCACTCTCTAAATTTAAAATAAAAAATTTCTTTTAATACTAAGAGCCGATAAAGCGCCGGGAGTGCCTACTCTTAACCTTTCTTTTATGTTATAATGAGCATTATGGAAAGTATTATTTTTATTATCATTGCTTACCTGTTAGGTTCTATCCCTTCTGGATTATGGATAGGTAAAATTTTCTACCACAAAAATCTCCGCGAATTAGGCAGTAAAAATACCGGTACAACCAATGCTTTTAGAGTTTTGGGCAAGAAGGCAGGGGCAGTAACCTTTATAATTGATATGCTTAAAGGAACACTGGCTGTTCTTCTGCCGATTTGGTTCGGAGCAGACGTGCTATCACCGCTGCTCATTGGTTTTTTTGCGGTGCTTGGGCACACTTGTTCGATCTTTGATGGCTTCAAAGGTGGTAAGGCCGTTGCAACGAGTGCTGGTGTCTTACTTGGCTTCACACCACTTTACTGTCTATTTTTACTGGCTATCTTTGCTCTGATTTTGTTTTTAAGCAGTATGATTTCCTTTGCTAGTGTAGCTACAGCAAGTTTGGGTTTGTTAACACTCTACACCTTCCCAGCTGTTCATTTTATCCTGCTAAAGTATGACTGGCTTTTTACCATTATTGTTACCGGATTGGCCTTGATTATTATCATTCGCCACAGGGAAAATATAGGACGTATTAAGCGTAAGGAAGAAAATCTGGTCCCCTTTGGTCTGAATTTGACCCATCAGCAGCCTAAAAAATGAGTTCCGTTTAAAATGGAACTCATTTCAGACCGAAGACAAACTTCTTTTTGGGAGTTTGTCTTTTTTTAAAAATTCTCTAGAAAAATATGGCCTGAGGTGACAATAACTAAGGTATTTACTTGAATTTGGTCAAAATAAAAAGGCCT
>NZ_JBZFUM010000036.1:0-8757 GCF_058314535.1 Streptococcus sp. ELY_125
TCAGGCGGTTAGAGGTTCGAATCCTCTAGGGTGCATAGCGATAGCATATACGGGAAGTAGCTCAGCTTGGTAGAGCACTTGGTTTGGGACCAAGGGGTCGCAGGTTCGAATCCTGTCTTCCCGATAGAGGGCGTTTTTTTATTTTGCTCAAGTCTTTTGGGGCTTTAGTAGATAAAAGAACAAATCTGAGGATTAAGCAGTGATTCTTTCTCATTGACTTCAGTTGATAAAAGCACCAAAAAGGTTGAGATCTTAGTCTCAACCTTTTTGATATTAACGACTTTTGAGTTCAAGATAACGTTTGTACCAAATATTAATATACGACTCTGAAAATGGCCCTTTTTCATTGTTAATCCAGTCTACAAGAATCTTCACATTTTCTTTGAGGATAAAATCGATATCCCCAGAATAGTGCATCTCTCGTTTATGTGTTTCATATTCATCAACGTCAAGCAATTTTTTTTCATGATTTTCAAATACCTTAACATCTAGGTCATAGTCAATATATTTAAGTGCCTCTTCATCCATAACATAGGGACTGGCTAAGTTACAGTAGTAGGAAACACCACTATCACGAATCATTGCGATGATGTTGAACCAGAATTTTTTATGAAAGTAAACAATAGCTGGTTCTCGAGTAACCCAACGACGGCCATCACTCTCGGTAACAAGGGTATGGTCATTAACACCGATAATAGCATTTTCAGTTGTTTTTAGTACCATAGTATCGCGCCATGTACGGTGCAAACTACCATCATGCTTATAACTCTGAATTGTAATAAAGTCGCCTTCTTTAGGTAATTTCATGGCAAAAACCTTCTACAATTAAGTTTATCTGTTATAGTTTAACATAATTTAGCCGAAAAAGCATTTTTTACGAAGAAGAAGTGCTTGAAAGCTCTTAGAATATATAGTGAATGGCAGTTATAAGTTTATAGATAGTCTCGCAAGGCTGATTCAATATCTGGATAATCATAACCTTTCCGAGCCAATGCTTGAATCAGATGTTGCTTGAGCTTGTAGTCACTATATTTTTTCTGGTACTTTGGGTAAAGCTTGTCTAATTCTCGGTAAATTAACGTCATATCCCTGCTGCTATTCTTTTGAATATTTAGCTCATCTATAACTGCTCTGACAGTGCTAGTGTCGAACCCCTTTTGAAGTAATGATTGCTGTACCTTATCCTTTGTCGCCTTAGTAGGATAACGCCCTTCATACTTACGAAATAGCTTTTGTCCAACACGTTGAGCTAGGTCAAAAAAATCTTTCTCAGCCAAAATAGTTTCGCATACTGCTCTAGTAATCCCTTTTTGTTGAAGTTTTTGACTAAGAATAAAAGGCCCCTTGTCACCTGTATAAAAATTTTGATTGATGAAATTTTCAGCATACTGATAATCATCAATCCAGCGTTCTTCTTTGAGATTATCAAGTACTTTGAGAACGTTTAATTCACTAATATTATGTTGGGCGAGATAATTTTTTACCTCTTTTTGAGTTCGTGGTTTAAAAGAAAGAAAATAGAGGGCAAGATTCTTACCGTAGGAAAATTGGGAGAAAGATTGTATTTTTTTTAACTGCTCGTCACTGATTTCCATCTGTTTTGATAGCATAAAATGTACAATGGTATCTTCGGTGATATAGAGACTTTCTTGATTATCAAGCTCTAAAAGATAGAGATGTTTTTTCTTTTCTATTTTAGTGATTTTCATAGGTTTATTATATCAAAAATGATAAAATGTTAGAGGTGTTGGCCTGCTTTCGGAAGTTGAACGAAGGAAAATTGTTCAATGTACCTTATGGGATTGTGGTAGTGTTATTAGAAAGGATCTGATAATGGTGAGTTTACAGGTTAAGCAGAGAATCCCTTTGAAAATAAAGCGTATGGGTATTAATGGTGAAGGAATTGGCTTTTACCAAAAAACCCTAGTATTTGTACCTGGTGCTTTAAAAGGGGAGGAAGTCTTCTGTCAAGTTACGGCGGTAAAGCGAAATTTTGTTCAAGCAAAATTATTACAGATTAATAAGAAATCTAACTTTCGTGTACAGCCTCAATGTCCTGTTTATGAAAAATGTGGAGGATGTCAAATTATGCATCTTCGCTATGATAAGCAGTTAGATTTCAAAGATGATATCCTAAGGCAGGCTCTGAAAAAATTTAAACCGGCCGGTTATGAAGGATATGAAATCCGTCATACAAAAGGAATGAAAAAACCTGACCATTACCGTGCAAAGTTACAGTTTCAGACACGCTACTTTGGAGGGAGTGTCAAAGCAGGTCTTTTTGTGGCCAATTCTCATCGCTTGGTTCCACTGGATAATTGTTTAGTACAAGATAAATTAACCCAAAAAATTGTAAATAAAGCGGCAGTGTTATTAGGCAAATATCAGATTCCAATTTATGATGGACGAAAAAAAGCGGGTGTACGGACAATCATGGTACGTAAAGCACAAGCTAGTTCCCAAATTCAGCTTATTTTTATCACGAGTTGTTCTTTACGCTTGTCAGCACTAGTAAAAGACTTACATTTGGCCTTTCCTGAGCTTATTTCAGTTGCAGTTAACTATAATTATTCAAAGTCTAGTGATATTTATGGAGATAAGACGGAAATCATATGGGGGAAAAATAGCATTCAGGAAGGGGTATTAGACTATAGTTTTTCTTTATCACCACGTGCTTTTTATCAACTTAATCCTCAGCAGACTCAAGTCCTTTATAATGAAGCTGTTCAAGCCATGGATCTAACACCAGATGATCATCTGATTGATGCCTACTGTGGAGTCGGCAGCATTGGCCTAGCTTTTGCAGGAAGGGTAAAATCTGTTCGTGGGGTAGATATTATCCCTGAAGCTATTGAAGATGCTAAGCAAAATGCTAAGGACATGGGGCTTGGTAATACCTACTATGAAGTAGGTCAGGCAGAAGAAGTTATCCCTAAATGGTATGCCGAAGGGTACCATCCCACTGCCCTCATTGTTGATCCCCCTAGGGTGGGATTAGACAAAGGTTTGTTAGAGACCATTGTTCGATATGCTCCTGAAAAGATGGTATATGTTTCCTGTAATGCCTCAACTTTAGCACGGGATTTGGTGACTTTAACTTCTACCTATGAGGTAGACTATATTCAATCTGTTGATATGTTTCCACATACCGCCAGAACTGAAGCTGTTGTAAAATTAAATAGGAAGTATTAAAAGCATTAAGAAATAAAGCTGTGTAAGAGCTTGTTCAGTCTTCATTTATATTTTTGAATAAGTTCTTAACGAGGTGGTTGACTAACTTTTGTTTAATCGCAAGAGGAAAGCGAGAATTTAACCATCCGGGAGTCGTCTTGAAAAAGCGGAAATATTCAGCCAGCTGTAGAGGCTCGGGTGATCTGAGGATGACTATTTGAGTTGTTAGCCCTAAAACAAAAGATAGGAAATAGATTGGGGGAGGGGCGTTTTAGGTCATGCCCTAGGAACTAGAGAGTGAAGAAAGCTAAAAAATTCTAATTTTGGCTCTCTTCACTCCTATTTTTTAACAAAAAGAAAATTTTTAGAATACAAATATTACAATTAGATTAAAAAAGTTACAAAAATATGTTGACACGATATATCAGCTGTTTTATAATTAAAGAAAAGTAGGAGGATTTTCAAATAATGAAAAAAACATATAAACTTGCTGCTGTTCTTACCCTTAGTTCAATGTTCTTCTTAAGTGCTTGTCATAAGGAGACTTCTCAAAATAAACCTAATCAAAGCTCAGAAAAAACGAGCCAAACAAATAATAATATTAAAAAAAATAATAGTGGTTCTTATACTAATCGGGAATCTAGTAGTACTTCCTCTCCCGCCACGTCTTCACAGAGAGAATCTGGAGAAAATAACAATCAAGAAAACTCTTCATCCAGTATCAATGTCTCAGCAATTGCTAATGGCGACTTTTCTAGTGTAGCAGGAACTTGGCAAAATGCTAATGGAGATACCTTGGTATTTGACAATAATGGTTTGGTATCCGATACTCAGTTTATCCAGTCCCAAGGGGTATCTGGTGAAAAAGCCTTATTTACCATAGGTCAGAAAGATTCAGAAGTGGGCAGTGCTGCCCTATTTATGATCCCAAAAGGAGTTGCTTCTACTGCTGGAGCAACATTTGATCAAGATGTAATAACAGTAGGGCAGGGCGCTTCGTCAGATGAGACTCCCTATTATAAGACTAGTTAGTTCAGTCGTTAAAGTAGTTCGTATCAAAATTGCTATTACAAATACATTTCAAAATTACATTAATATGTTGACAACGTTTTTCGATTTATCTATAATAAGGGCAATTATGAAAATGAGAGGAGTATATAAATGAGAAAAGATTTATCATGGAGTGAAAAACAACGTTTTTCAATTCGAAAGTATTCACTAGGAGCTGCTTCTGTCTTAATTGGGGCTAGTTTGTTAATAGGGAATCAAGTTTTGGCAGATGAACAAGCTGCTCCCAATGATTCGACCCCTGATACTACAGTTCAAACAGTAGCCGTCAATGATGAGGGGCAAAATGTAGTTACTGACACTGAGATTGATAACTTACAAGAAAATAAAACAGCAGAGGATGCTGCAAGTCAGGCAGATATAAAAGAAGGTCTAGTTACTAACGAAGCTGCTTCGGCCACAGTTGATAAAGCGACACAGACTGATGGTAATACGACTCCCCCTGTAGCCGCTAATCAAAATACAGAATCAGCTTCAAGTGCTTCTGATACTAGTGAAGTTACTTTACCCACACTGGAGCGTTATACTTTTGATAAAGAAGTAGAAGTTAAGAGCGAACCCAAGGTAACTGCAAAAACGGATTTCACCTTTAAACAAGGGGAAAGTATTAGCTATGATAAGCGCCTCCAAACTGACGGTTATAATTGGATCAGTTACGTTTCTTATAATGGGAATCGCCGTTATGTTATGCTGGATAAACTGGCAGCACCGGAGCCTCAGCCAAGTGAACCTAAGTTAACGGGGCAAATTAGCTTTGAAAATCAGACAGAACAAGGATTTGATATCCGCATATCTAATGTTTCAGATGATAATGGAGTTCTTGCTGTTAAGGTACCTATTTGGACAGTTAAAAATGATCAAGATGATTTGATTTGGTATGATGGTGTCAAACAAGATGACAGCACTTACAAGGTTGCTGTTAAGTTGGCTGATCATAAAAATGACAAGGGTGATTATCTCGTACATCTTTACTATGTTGAAAATGATGGTAGGATGGTTGGCATTACCGAAGCCAAGTATACAGTTGAAGAAACAACCCCGCAAGTCACTCGTACAGGAACTCTTTCCTTTAGCAACCAGGCTAATGGTGATTTCGATGTAATTATCTCCGATGTTTCAGACAGTGCAGGCCTTAAGGCTGTTAAGGTACCGGTTTGGACAGATGATAATGGTCAAGACGATTTGGTTTGGTATGATGGTGTCCAACAAGGAGATGGCACTTATAAAGTAAGTGTGAAGCGTTCAGATCATAAGGATGAAACAGGTCTTTATCAGATACATCTTTACTATGTTGAAAATGACGGTCAGATGGTTGGAATTACCAATGGACAACATACACCTGAGGTAAAAAAAGAAGAAAATAAACTAACAGGTACTATCACTATTCAAAATCAAACTGCTGATGGTTTTGAAGTCGTTGTTACAAATGTTGCTGATAGCAAAGGAATAAAGGCTGTTAAAGTTCCTGTCTGGACGGAACAATCAGATCAGGATGATGTTGTTTGGTATGATGCTACTAAACAAGATAATGGCGACTATATGGCTGTCGTTAAAACTAGTGAACATAAAGGAGAACACGGCGATTACAACATCCATCTCTACTACGTTGAGGATGATGATAGAATGGTCGGTGTAGCTGCTACCAAGACCACAGTTCCTCAGCCAGAGGAGGAAGCGGATTATGAAAGTACTCTTCCCTCATTGAGGAGTTATACCTTTGTTAAACAAGTAGATGTTAGAAATTCCCCTCAGGTAGCTTCTGATGTTGTCTTTACTTTTGATGCCGGAGAAAGTATTAATTACGATAAAATTTTGAGAAAAGATGGACATAATTGGATTTCTTATGTTAGCTATGGTGGTCAACGGCGTTACATAGTTATTGATTAGTCCTTATAATAAACCTTTCTATAGATAATCATCACTTCAATATCAGAGGTGATGATTTTTTAGAAGTTGGGAATAACTGCTTTCCCATAGGAATCCTAGAAAGTAGGGATTTTGACAGCCTTGTGAATTTGTGATACTATGGGACGAGAAAGTAGAGTAAAGTATGTATCGCGTATTAAGTATTGATGGTGAGGTCATAGTTCTCGCTAATACAGCAGGTCATGTCAAACGAGTGGAACGTTCGTCTTTTAGCTTTGACCCTAGATTGGGAGATAGGGTTGACCTTTACTATGACGAAAACGATGATGTTATCGCGACAAGGGCCAAGTTGACAGATAAAGGATCGGGTTCTCGAGCAATTAGATCAACGCTCCTGCAAGGAATTTTCGACCTCTTCACAGAAGTTTTAACAATCCATAATGACCAAGTTGGGAATATCCAGAAGATTTTATCCCAACTCTTTATAGCCTTCTTCATGGTTTGGGCTTTGGTTGGTGTCGTCGTAGTTGAGCTGGTTATCTTAATAGAATCACTCGTAATTTGGGCTTACCAGTTTATTGTGATTGCTATCAAGTATTTGCATGATATTATTTCCAAAAAATTAAAAGAGCGAGCTAAAAAACAAGCTCAGCGACAGACTTATATGGCTTATAGTGATTCCGTTTATAACCAAGAGTATGGGGATACTATCAACTCGGAAGCTTATGCTGACTATGAATATGAAGATGATTCTTATATTATTGACTTAGACTCCTTAGAATTGTCGCCCGATGAGCGTGACAAAGAGGACACGGATTACTCCAATTAGAAGGCAAGGCAGTCGGTAAAGGAAAAACTGTTTCACTGTCATTAAGTTAAAATCTCTAAGATTCGTCTTGAATCCTGATGTAGTGAGTGATAAAAAATTCAAGGAGGTTGAGACAAAAGTTCTCAGCCTTATTTATTTGGTCAATTTTATTTGCTAGGCGCAGTGGTTGGGAGAAAAACTGGTTGACTCTGCCAAGAAGTCTTTCCTCTGCACAGTTCATTAGATGCTTTAGCACCAATGAACCACTGCTGGTTGGATATCCTTATCTTGGGGCGTTTCCCTATCTTTAGGTGCCCCCTTAAACAGTCCACTGGACTATTTAACTACCACACAAATGATAGCTCCAACAGTTTGGGGAACTGTTGGAGGAGATCCAATTCTATGAATGTTAGCTCATGTTAATCCCTTTTTAATTGAGAAATAAAGCTTGTAAAGCAAGTGTCAAAATGCTCCGATGGAGTTTGGCAGTCTGGGGATAGACTGCCAAAGCCTGACAAAGCCTGCCAGTTAAAAACAGAATAGTGGCAGAGGCCTGAGCCTTAAAATAAGAAAGCGAGGACAATCAAATTCTTTAAATTATTGACTTCTTTCCCCCACACTTTTTTAGCAGAAATAGGGCTTGACTATAAGCCAATTGATTTCTAAATAGTGTAGAAATCATGATTGAACCTTTCTTTATAGGTGAAATTTTGCTAAAATGATAAAGAAATAAACATTAATAGAGGTAAGATATGTCACAATTTTTAGTTTTTGGTCACCAAAATCCTGATACCGATGCTATTGCATCATCCTACGGCTGGGCTTATTTGGAGCGTACAGCTTTTGGACGTGATGCGGAAAGTGTAGCTCTTGGGACGCCAAATGAAGAAACTGCTTTTGTTCTCGATTATTTTAGTGTTGAAGCGCCACGTGTTGTTGAATCTGCTAAGGAAGAAGGCGTTAGCCAAGTTATCTTAACAGACCACAACGAATTCCAGCAATCTATTTCAGATATTCACGAAGTAGAAATCGCAGCTGTTATCGACCACCACCGTGTGGCCAACTTTGAAACGGCCAACCCGCTTTACATGCGTGTGGAACCAGTTGGATCAGCTTCTTCAATTGTTTATCGTGCTTTTAAGGAAAACAATGTTGAAGTGCCAAAAGAAGTAGCCGGTCTTCTCCTATCAGGTCTTATCTCTGATACCCTTTTGCTTAAATCACCAACCACTCATGAAACAGATCCCCAAGTAGCTAAAGAGCTAGCCGAACTTGCCGGTGTTAATCTAGAAGAATATGGCTTGGCTATGCTGAAAGCAGGGACTAACCTTTCAAGCAAGTCAGCTGAAGAACTGATTGATATTGATGCTAAGAGTTTTGAGCTCAATGGTAACAATGTGCGCGTGGCTCAGGTCAATACGGTTGATATTAATGAAGTTTTGGATCGTCAATCTGAAATTGAAGAAGCTATCAGGGCCTCGCAAGAAGCTAATGGCTATTCAGATTTTGTTTTGATGATTACAGATATTCTCAATTCAAACTCAGAAATCCTAGCCTTGGGTAGCCATATGGATAAGGTTGAAGCAGCCTTCAATTTCAAATTGGAAAACAATCATGCCTTCCTTGAAGGGGCTGTATCACGTAAGAAACAAGTGGTTCCGCAGTTGACAGAAAGTTTTAACGGATAATAACCATTAAAGCCAAGGACTTTTGTCCTTGGCTTCAGACCGAAGACAAACTTCTTTTTGGGAGTTTGTCTTTTTTTAAAAATTCTCTAGAAAAATATGGCCTGAGGTGACAATAACTAAGGTATTTACTTGAATTTGGTCAAAATAAAAAGGCCT
>NZ_JBZFUM010000037.1:0-8561 GCF_058314535.1 Streptococcus sp. ELY_125
AACCATTTTATCAGCTATAGCTGATAGGAGAAACAAGATTCCTAGAAAATCTCTAAATTATCAAACACCTTATCATGTTTTTCTGAGTCAGGTGAAACTGTCCAACTTAATTTGACAATTTAAGATATTTAATAAATTTTCTAAAAAATTTATTTTGTTTTGCTTAACGATTGCTGTTATCTAACAATCTCAGAATTGTCTTGAAAAAAACTAAAAAAAATATTAATATGAAATCATATTAGTAGATGAGTTGGTACCGCTATATCTATTAGTATAAACTATTAATAAATTCAATGAGAATTTTATGAACTCATTAGCATTTGAAGAATTTGAGGTCACAACCACAGATAGCCTTTCTGAGGTAGAAGTAGGCGGTCTTGTTTTAGGAGCAGTAGGTGGTATTGGCGGAGCAGCCACTTTAGGAATAGCTGGAGCTAGCGTTAATACTTGGGGTAAATGGATCTAATCTACCCTAAGAAAAGGAGATGCATATGTTGTCACCTAAGTTATGCTGGTTTGTTTTAGCCAGCTATCCTATTATGATACTTATTCCTATGTTATTTCCACAGATAAAAAATATTAAGCTTATCGTGTTTTCTATACTATTGTTAGAAAATCTACTAGTTATAGCTCTTTATTTAAAAGGTAAGTATTTTAGCTAATTAGGTATGTTCCACCAGTACTTAAGCTGTTGTTCGTCTGCCTTTTGATAGCTTGACTTCTTTTATATTAAGAAGTCAGGCTTGTTTGGTAATTGGAGCTAGCGTTAATGTGGTCTCCGTTAGATGATTAGATAGGTTTGATGAAAAAGTAACTTATAGTAGTTTATGAGACTATGAGGAGGATATCAATATTTCTTCTTCTATTAGTTTTGCTCCCTAGTAATAAAATGAGGCTGTTCAGTTATTCATTGCTTATGGCTAATGCATTAGTGGTTAGCCATATTTTTTATAAATCTAATTTGTTAAACTAGCAAAAAATAAAAATGAAAGGGGATAACTAAATGTATCCACAACCTAAGAAATCAGTAGCGCCTTTGGTGCTCGGCATCTTGTCATTAATCTTTTCAGTCCTGTTTGCTATCATTGGTCTTATTCTTGGAATTATTGGTCTGTCACTAGGAATCAGTAAAAATAAAGGTCAGGAATTTGATTACAAGATTCCTATTATTTTAAATAGTCTGGGTACTGGTATTGCAGCTGTTAATATGATTATTGGCTTTATTCAAGGCTATATGAACGCCCGCTAAGACTGATAATAAACTAAATTGGAAGTTGTGCAAAATCTGTTATTATTGATATTTACTTATTGCATATCTATGCGAGTGTTGTGGTGATAGTGAATATTAATTAATGATTGGACACCCAAATAAATTAATTTTATATGTGCTTCAGAAAAATTGACTGGAGCAAATGGTGGAGGTCATATTCTTGCTGTAGCTGGTGGAGCAGGAGGGAGTTATGTAGGAACATCAGCTGGGACCCTGACTAGGCAATATATTGGAAGCACGATCGATACAATGATCTGCCCAGTTTTAGGAACTGTGGTAGGTTATCTTGCAGGAGGAGCTGTCGGTGGAGTGGTAGGAAAAATTATTGGCACTGGTGTAGGTGGTTATCTTGGAGATAACGTCAATAAAGGCGTTCTCCTTTAACTGTTAGATGTACCTAATGTTTGAGAATAGCTATATAATAATTTATCAAAAGCAAGGACTAAATGAAAACACCAATTGATATCATTAATGCAATAGTTATCATTGCTATGTTTTTTAGCTGATTATGGACTTAAAAGTATTAAACCAAAAAGGATTAGATTTTATATTTCGGGTCCTTTACTGCTCTATTTGATTGTAATGGTAATATACCATTATTTACGTAATGAGTAATGCAGCTAGTTGTCCCACTCTACCAATGAATAGTATGCTACGGTAGCGAACTCCCGGAATGCTGGCGCAGCAGCTGCTATGTTTTAGTGGCATATAAGAGGCAGTTTCTCAAATTTATTAAATTATGAGGAGGACATTGATCTCCCCCTCTTCATTTTGGGGGATTTTGAAAGGCAACACCACTAAATAGTCAGAAAATTTTTTTTATTATGACGCTAATCTTGAAATTTGATTAAAATAAGCTTAACAATATTGTCAAGTGCAACTAAAGTTGTTAGACTGATTGGTGTACAGGTGGTGTACTTTATTTATTCTAGCTATAGTTACTGGATTTTTGGGGCTGGATTAAGATCTGGAACCAAGTTATTGATGTTCGTTTTATTAATTTAAAATGGATAATAAGAAATGTGCACTCAATATCACTCTGCTGTTTTAGAGAGAAGTGACTCGACTTTTATTATCTTTAAAGTTGGGTCACTTTTTAGGGATATTATCGGTAATAAAATTTAGGAAAGCAATTTTATGAAACAAGTTATTTACATTATTCTTATCGTCATTGCGGTTAATGTGCTCTTGGAAGTAGTTAAGCGCCTCTCTGGCAGAGGAATGCCTGCCCCCTCGCAATCTCAAGGACAGGGGCGCAGCCGCTTATTCTGGCGCAGACAGTACAAGTTTGTTCCTCAAATTGATACCAGAGACTGTGGTCCGGCAGCCTTGGCTTCTGTTGCCAAGCATTATGGCTCAGACTATTCTATTGCCCATCTGCGAGAGCTCTCAAAGACCGATAAGCAAGGAACGACTGCCCTAGGTATCGTTGAGGCTGCTAAGAAGCTGGGATTTGAGACCCGCTCTATTAAGGCAGACATGACCCTTTTTGATTACGACGACTTAACATATCCTTTTATTGTGCATGTCGTCAAGGGAAAAAGAATGCAGCACTATTATGTCGTTTATGCCAATGAAAAGGATCATCTGATTATTGGTGACCCCGATCCTACGGTCAAGGTTACGCGGATGAGCAAGGAAGAATTCCAAAAAGAATGGACCGGTGTCTCCATCTTCCTAGCCCCTCAGCCTAGCTATAAACCGCATAAAGACAACAAGAATGGCCTAACCAGTTTCTTCCCGCTGATTTTTAAGCAGAAGGCGCTGATGACCTATATCATTCTGGCTAGTTTAATTGTTACCTTGATTGATATTGTTGGATCTTACTATCTGCAGGGGATTTTGGACTCCTACATTCCTGATCAATTAATCTCTACCCTAGGGATTATCACAATCGGTCTGGTTGTAACTTACATTATTCAGCAGATGATGAATTTTGCCAAGGAATATCTCTTGGCTGTCTTGAGTATTCGCTTGGTTATTGATGTTATTCTCTCTTATATCAAGCATATCTTCACCCTGCCTATGTCCTTCTTTGCGACTCGGAGAACCGGTGAGATTACTTCTCGTTTTACCGATGCCAATCAGATTATTGATGCAGTCGCTTCGACTATTTTTTCGGTCTTTCTAGATTTGACTATGATCGTCTTGGTCGGTGGGGTTTTGCTGGTTCAAAATAATAACCTCTTCTTTTTGACTTTGATTTCTGTCCCTGTCTATGCCATCATCATCTTTGCTTTCTTAAAGCCTTTTGAAAAGATGAATCATGAGATGATGGAAAGCAATGCTATTGTCAGCTCATCAATCATCGAGGATATTAATGGTATGGAAACCATTAAGTCACTAACTAGTGAAGATGCACGTTATCAGAGTGTTGACAGTGAATTTGTGGATTATTTGGAAAAGAACTTCAAGCTGCATAAATATACTGCTATTCAAAACGCCCTGAAAACAGGCTCCAAGATGATCCTCAATGTTGTTATCCTCTGGTATGGCGCTCGTTTAGTTATGGATGGCAAAATCTCTGTCGGTCAGCTCATTACCTTTAATGCTCTCTTGTCTTACTTCTCAAACCCTATTGAGCGCATTATTGGTCTGCAGACAAAACTGCAATCAGCCCGCGTGGCGAATACGCGTCTGAACGAAGTTTACCTAGTGGATTCTGAGTTTGATAATAATGGGGAACTGTCCGAAACAACCTTCCTGGATGGGGACATCTCTTTTGAAAATCTATCCTATAAATATGGATTTGGCCGCGATACTCTTTCCAATATTAACCTAACTATCAAAAAAGGTGATAAAGTTAGTATCGTTGGACCTAGTGGCTCGGGTAAGACAACCTTAGCCAAAATGATCGTCAATTTCTACGAACCTAACCGTGGCATTGTCCGCCTCAATGGAAATGATCTGAAAGTTATTGATAAGACCGCTCTGCGGCAGCATATCAATTATTTGCCGCAACAGGCCTATGTTTTTAGTGGCTCTATCATGGATAATCTAACCCTCGGTGCCAAAGAGGGAACGACCCAAGAGGACATTATCCGTGCTTGTGAGATTGCGGAAATCCGCAAGGATATTGAGCAGATGCCGCTTGGTTATCAGACAGAATTATCAGATGGTGCTGGTGTATCTGGTGGACAGAAACAGCGGATTGCCTTGGCTCGTGCCCTCTTGACGAAGTCGCCGGTACTTATTCTCGACGAAGCTACCAGCAGCTTGGATGTATTAACTGAGCGTAAAATTGTCGATAATCTCTTGAAGATGACAGATAAGACTGTTATCTTCGTGGCTCACCGCTTGAGTATTTCCCAGCGCACCAACACCGTTATTGTGATGGAGCAAGGCCAGGTCGTTGAACAAGGAAGTCCTAAAGAGCTCTTGGCTAATAAAGGCCTTTATGCTGAGCTGTTTAATTGAAAGAGAGGACAAACATGGATCCGAAATTTTTACAAAGTGCCGAATTTTATAGGAGACGTTATCACAACTTTGCGACCTTGCTGATTGTCCCTGTGGTCTGCCTGATTATCTTTATTGTGGTCTTTCTCTGCTTTGCCAAAAAGGAAATCACTGTAATCTCTACTGGTGAAGTGGCTCCGACTAGAGTTGTGTCAGTTATTCAATCCTACAGCGATGCTTCTGTTGCAAAAAATAATCTAGATAATAATGCGACTGTTAAGGAAGGTGACCTTCTGATTGGCTATTCAGAAGACGCTAGTCCTAAACGGCAAGAAGAGCAGGAAAAGATTGTTAAAGATAGGCAGGAGCGCGATAAGAAGGACAAGAAAAAGGACAAAAAAGATAAAAAAGACAAGAAAAAAGATAATAAGGATAAAAAGAAATCCAAAAAGAAGAAAAAATCTAAGGACAAGAAAAAGAAAGATAAGAAGTCCAAAAAGAAAGATAACAGCAGTGAAACCAAGAAGGTGACGCTCTTTGCGCCTGAAGATGGTATTATCCATATCAATCCTAAGTACGAAGGTGCAAACCTTCTGCCTAGTGGAGCTGAGATCGGTCAAATTTATCCCGACATTAAAAAGACTAAGACCGTTCTTATCAGTTACTATGTCACATCTGATGATGTTGTTTCGATGGAGAAAGGGCAAAAAACTCGGCTCTCTCTAGAAAGAAAGGGCAATGATAAGGTAACTATTGAGGGGAAAATTACCAATGTAGCTTCCTCTGCCATAACGACCAAGAAGGGAAATGTCTTCAAAGTTACGGCTAAGGCTAAGCTGTCTAAAAAGGACAGCAAACTAGTCAAGTATGGTATGACTGGTAAGACCGTTACTGTTACCGATAAAAAGACCTACTTTGACTATTTTAAGGACAAATTGCTTCACAAGATGGAAAATTAAGCTTAATTCAAAATCCGGCTCAAACTGAGTTGGATTTTTATTTATTTTCAAATGAAAATAAATAAAAAATTTAGTGGCTGTTATCAGGGGTCTTATAATTTGATTAAACCGCTCGAAATCGCTTGCTTGTAGGAATCTTATCCGTTAGAATATTTACTGTCAATTGAAAATAATTTCGATTGATAAGTAAAAATCAGGTCAGATTTACACGGAGTAAATGAAAGGCCAAGTAAAAATAAGGAGAATATTCAACATGAATACAGTCGCATTTGAACACTTTACAACAGTCACAGCTGATAACTTAGCAGCAGTCAGTGGTGGTGAGTACACCCATTTTATGGATTGCGCTAATGGTTATGCTTACAGAGATGAAAATGGTCACTGGGGCTATCAAGTAACTAAGAGCCCCTTCGAAGCAGCTTTAAACACCATGGTGAATAGCTGGGCATCAGGGGTTGCTAGCTTTGCTGCTTATTAATTGAAGATAAATTCGAGTGATTGATAACCCAACAGGTCAGATTACGTGAAGCAGTAGATGACCAAGCCAAGAATAAGGAGGAGATTCCTATGAATACAAACATCTTAGAAAATTTTGAAGAAATGAACTCAGAAGACTTGATCACCATCACAGGAGGCGGCTTCCTTGATAGTGTCACCGATTTTCTTGATACAGTTGATGTTGTTGCCGCTGTTGATAATGCAATTTCATTAGTAGAAGATGCAATCGTCATCTCTTAATAGAGCATTGGTGGTGCATTCAGCTAAGGAAACTTGAGGGTTGGTTCTGAAATCATGCTTTCAGTAATTGATCAAAATAAGACTAAAAAATAGTTAAGTTCGATTCTAGATTCCTAGGATCGAATTTTCTATTTATATTCAAATGAAAATAAATAGAAAATTTAGTGGCTGTTATCAGAGGTCTTATAATTTGATTAAACCGTTCAAAATCGCTTGATTATAGGTCTTCTATCCTTTACAATGATTACCATCAATTGAAAATAATTTTGATTGATAAGTAAAAACCAGGTCAGATTTACACGGAGTAAATGAAAGGCCAAGTTAAATAAGGAGGTATTCACATGAATACAATCGCATTTGAAGAATTTGAAAACGTAAGTAAAGAAGAATTGACAGCTGTTTCAGGAGGATTCGCTCCACCTCGACCTTATCCACTTTATCCAGACCCACTCCATATCTTGCTATACTTGGCGTAATGGTAGGAACTGCTACCGGAGCTCTTTCAGACTATTAATAGTCAATAACTAAGACAAGATCAGTCTGGCGCGGATTTATTTCAGTAGTCTGACAGGTTTTAAGACTATATCATTAAAA
Source organism: Streptococcus sp. ELY_125 (assembly GCF_058314535.1). Taxonomy (NCBI): domain Bacteria; kingdom Bacillati; phylum Bacillota; class Bacilli; order Lactobacillales; family Streptococcaceae; genus Streptococcus; species Streptococcus sp. ELY_125. The sequence goes on from NZ_JBZFUM010000037.1 coordinate 6,958, forward strand.
ACTAGTGATTAAACAACTTTCTATTGAGATGCTCAAAGCCTATCTATTCTTTACTAGGGATAGACAGGCTTTTTAGTATTATTCTAAGTTGACTTTTTGAGGTGGGGAGCTGAATCGGACAGCGTACCCTATAGAGAAAATCAACAGTGAAAATTAACCGTTTTTCCTTGCATTGGTAGTTATATTCCTGTATAATATTACCTTGTGAGTATCCCTCACTTACCCCTTGCATTGACTGGGGGTCATTAGACCAAAAGGAGGAAAACATCAATGGCTAAATACGAAATTCTTTATATTATTCGTCCAAACATTGAAGAAGAAGCTAAAAACGCTTTGGTAGAACGCTTTGACGCTATCTTGACAGACAACGGTGCGACTGTTGCTGAATCAAAAGATTGGGAAAAACGTCGCTTGGCTTATGAAATCCAAGATTTCACAGAAGGTCTCTACCATATCGTTAATGTTGAATCTGATAACGCTCATGCTCTTAATGAATTTGATCGTCTGTCAAAAATCAACAACGATATTCTTCGTCACATGATTGTTAAGCTTGACGCTTAAGAAGGTAGCTTATGATAAATAACGTCGTACTAGTTGGCCGCATGACCCGTGATGCGGAACTTCGTTACACCCCGTCTAATCAAGCCGTTGCGACTTTCAGCCTAGCTGTGAATCGTAATTTTAAAAACCAAAATGGTGAGCGTGAGGCTGATTTCATTAACTGTGTTATCTGGCGTCAGCAAGCTGAAAACTTGGCCAACTGGGCTAAAAAAGGAGCCTTGATTGGGATTACTGGTCGTATCCAGACCCGTAATTATGAGAACCAGCAAGGTCAACGGGTTTATGTAACCGAGGTTGTTGCTGACAACTTCCAGCTTTTAGAAAGCCGTGCAACGCGTGAAGCTAATAGCAGTAGTTCTTACAATGCTGGTGGTAACAATCCCTCAGGCTTTGCTTTACAGGATTCGCAGCCAACACCGAACTTCGGCCGTGATGAAAGTCCATTTGGCAACTCTAACCCAATGGATATTTCTGACGACGACCTACCCTTTTAATTATCTTGGACACGAAGGACTAAACTTGAAATAATATAAAGGAGAATAACATGGCTCAACAACGTCGTGGCGGATTCAAACGCCGTAAAAAAGTTGATTATATCGCAGCTAACAAGATTGAATACGTTGATTACAAAGATACTGAACTGCTTAGCCGCTTTGTTTCTGAGCGTGGGAAAATTTTGCCACGCCGCGTAACTGGAACATCTGCTAAGAACCAACGTAAGGTAACGACAGCAATTAAACGTGCTCGCGTTATGGCTCTTATGCCATTTGTGAACGAGGACTAATCGGGTCTATTGACCGCTTAGCAAAAAACCGACCGAAAGAGGTCGGTTTTTTACGCTTAAAAACAGAAGAATAAGAGTATTCTCTTTTGTGTGAAACAGGAAGACAAATAAGCGCCCTTATTCATCTCATTGAGAAAAAAAGCTCATTATCAAGTGTAGTGGGTGACTTATAACGAACAACGAGAGAGGACCGGCTTGGTCTTCTTTTTTGTTAGGTTTAAAGCGAGGAAGATACGTTTTTTGAAGTTGTCAAAGTTCC
>NZ_JBZFUM010000038.1:0-8256 GCF_058314535.1 Streptococcus sp. ELY_125
GGCCTTTTTATTTTGACCAAATTCAAGTAAATACCTTAGTTATTGTCACCTCAGGCCATATTTTTCTAGAGAATTTTTAAAAAAAGACAAACTCCCAAAAAGAAGTTTGTCTTCGGTCTGAAATCGTGATAAAATCACGATTTTGATTTTTCCTCGCTCTCTTATTTTAAGATTTAGGCCTCTACCACTTGTTTTTAGGTGGCAGGCTTTGGCAGTCTATCCCCAGATTGCCAAACTCCACTGGAACATTTCAAACCCACCTCCGCATAGCTCCAAAGGTCTCCCAGACCTTTTTAATCAGGAAATAAAGCTTGCAAAGTAAGTATCAAAAACGATCCGAGGAAAGGCTGTTTCAGGTAACCACCTTAAAACCAAGACATGGTGAAAGCCAAAATTTTTAAATTTTGGGCTGATCACGCCCCCTTTTCTCCTACATTTTGTAGTTTCTCTAGAACGAATAGCCCAAAAAATGGTAAAATGAGAGGGATAGACTTCAGAAAGGAAAGAAGTTGGTAGGATGAGATTAGACAAGTACTTAAAAGTATCACGTATTATCAAACGTCGGCCGGTTGCTAAAGAAGTGGCTGATAAAGGTCGCATCAAGGTCAATGGCGTCCTAGCTAAGTCTTCAACGGATTTAAAAATTAATGATAACATTGAGATCCGTTTTGGTAATAAGTTGTTAACTGTCCGCGTTCTAGAGATGAAAGACAGTACAAAAAAAGAAGATGCAGAGAGTATGTATGAGATCATTAGTGAAAAAAGGATAGACGCTGATGGGGAAAAATGATAAGGTTGTTCAACTGAATAATGACTATATCAAGGTTACTAACCTTACTAAACGTTATGAAGAGGAAGAAACGCGTAAGCGTCACCGTTTTATGGGGTGGACTTTGATTTTTGTCATCTTGCTATTTATTTTGCCAACCTATAATTTGGTTTCAAGTTATCGAGATTTGCAGGATAAGAAAGCTCAGATTGTTCAGCTAAAAAAGGATTATAAGCAAACCAAGTCAGAAACAACTCAGGAAGAAAAATTAGCTGACCGACTAAAAGACGATGAGTTTGTGGAAAAATATGCGCGTGCAAAGTATCATTACTCTAATTCAGGTGAGGTCACCTTTATTATTCCTGAGCTGGTTCCTCAATAATTAGTATATATGGAAAATTTGATTGTAATTATTGAAAAATTTTTAGCTCATTCTGATGAAAAATTAGAAGAGCTCAGACAGAAAAATCAATCCTTAAAAGAGGAGGTGCCTCATGAGGATTAAGACAGGCAATAAGAATATCATCTTTTTTGCCCTTATAGTTTTACTGCCGATTTTTTTGGTTTCTTTCTGGACTGTTAAGGGAGACAGAGAAGTTTCTTATTCCTCTTGGAAGCAGTTTGATCAGGTTTCAGAACGGCAGTTTGATTACTTTTATTTTGCCAAAGTTCCGGCTAATCCCAATGTTTATCGAACAGTAAAAACTTATGCTGATAGTAACCTGACCAAGGTTTCAGGTAAGATTGATCCTGATTCTAAGATAAAGATAAAAAAAGTATTTACAAATTCTAAAGGAATCCCGCTTTTTCAGTTTGCTAACGGGACTTATGCCAAGGCCAGTTACAGTCAGTTTTATGATGATAAGGTCCTTGCTAAGAGAACTTTAGGGAAGGAAAAGTCCTATTGGACGGGCAATGAGGTAGCAATTTATGAAAATCCCTATGTAGCAGGGATGGTATCTAAACGTTCGGCTGTTACAGCTTACAGTAAGATTCAAGTTTCTGAAAGAGCCCTTACCCATCATGGCAGTTATTTATTTATTAAAGGACAAGGGTGGATCAATGAAGCTTTGGTTTCCCAAAAAGATAAACGAATAGGAGCTGTTCAAGATTTCCTGAAGCAAAAGTACAATAATTCTAATAAATACAGTATTTATGTTGAGCAGTTAGATAATGGTAAAACAGCTGAGATCAATGCAGATAAGATCATGTATTCGGCGAGTGTTAGTAAATTACCCCTGCTTTATTATGTTCAAGAGCAGTTGAGTAAAGGGAAAATAGATAGCTCTAAGAAACTAGTTTATAATGCAGCGGTTAATGATTTTAAGAGTGCTTATAAGACTGAAGGAAGTGGAATTATCAGTAAAACCCCTGATAATAAAACTTACAGTATCAAAGATTTGGAGCAAAAGGTTACCCAGTATTCTGACAATGTCGCTACAAATATTTTAGGTTACTACGTGGCTAATCAGTATAATGAAGACTTCCAAAAGACAATAAAATCAGCTATTGGCACTGATTGGAATATGGAAAACCGTAAGGTTTCTGCCAAGATAGCTGGAAAAATGATGACAGCTATCTATGAGCAAAATGGCGATATTACAAATTATCTATCCTCGACTGATTTTGATAAGCAGCGGATTTCTAAAAATATCCCTGTAAAAGTCGCTCACAAAATTGGTGATGCCTACGAATACCGTCATGATGTAGCTATTGTTTATGGTGATACCCCCTTTGTTTTATCTGTTTTTACAGAAAATGCTACCTATGATGATATTACAGCTATCGCTGATGGTGTGTACAGGATTTTAAAATGATTTATCAAACTATTTTCAAAGATATTCAGAAAAAAGGGTATTTTACCTCTCATAAAAAGGTTTTAGTGGCAGTCTCAGGTGGAGTAGATTCAATGAATTTACTCCATTTCTTACATCAATATAAAGATGACCTAGACATTACTATCGGGGTAGCTCATGTTAACCATAAACAAAGAGAATCATCAGATAAGGAAGAGGCTTACTTAAAAGAGTGGACTAGTCATCAGAATATTCCATTTTTTGTCTCTTATTTTTCGGGAAGATTTTCTGAAAAAGCAGCACGTGATTTTAGGTACCATTTTTTTGAGCGCCTCATGCGGGAAAAGGGCTATACAGCCTTAGTGACAGCTCATCATGCTGATGATCAGGCAGAAACAATATTTATGCGCCTGTTACGTGGTAGTCGTCTCAGACATTTAGGCGGAATGGCAGCCATACAGTCCTTTGCAGGCGGTCAACTGATTCGTCCGTTTTTAACGATTTCAAAAAGTGAACTGCCTACTATTTTTCACTTTGAAGATGAAACAAATGCCAGCAATTGTTATCTTCGTAATAGAATTCGTAGGGAGTATTTACCATATTTGTCGCAGGAAAATCCTGCTTTCTCCCGACACCTTCGAGATTTGGGAGAAGAGACCGACTTATTGCTGACAGCCCTGATGGATTTAACGGCTGATTTTAAAAAGGGTAATTTGGAAGTATTTAGAGCGCAAACAAAAGCTGTACAATATTTTCTTTTGCAAGATTATCTAGCTAATTTCTCTGATTTAAGGTTGAGCAAACCTCAATTTAATCAAACTCTTAAACAGTTACAAAAGTCCCAAGCGTGTGTCTATTATCTGAAAGCAGGTTTTTATTTACATGTTGCGGATAAAAGATTTTGGATTGATAAAATCGGTCCTGAGACGGATAGCAGCTTTACCGCTAAAGTGTTAGAATATGGCAATATCGTCAGTATTGGTCAAAATTGCTTTAAATTTGGCCAGATTGGCGATGTAGATCTGGTCAGTCTATCGCCAATTACCTTACGACCTAGGCAGGCAGGCGATCAACTGGATTTTGGGAATTTTCATAAGAAGCTGCGCCGCCTTTTTATTGATGAAAAAATTTCTATAAAGGATCGACAAACGGCAGTCGTAGCAGAACAAGATGGGCAGATTATTTTTGTCCTTGCTGGAGGAAACTTATATTTGAGAAAAGTGCCTCAATGTGTTACAATAAGAGCCAAATTGTGTATAGAAACTAAGGAAACTGGTGACTTATGACTCTGGATAATGACATTGAAAAAGTGCTGTATTCTGCTCAGGAAATCACTGCTAAAACAAGAGAGCTTGGTGAGCAGTTGACACGAGATTATGCTGATAAAAATCCTCTTTTAGTAGGAGTATTAAAAGGCGCTGTTCCCTTTATGGCTGAGTTGATTAAGCATATTGATACTCATATTGAGATTGACTTTATGGTTGTTTCCAGCTATCAAGGTGGTACACAAAGTAGTGGCGAAGTTAAGATCCTAAAAGATGTTGATACTAATATAGAGGGTCGGGATGTCATCTTTGTTGAAGATATTATTGACACTGGACGTACTCTCCTCTATCTACGCGATATGTTCAAGTATCGTAAGGCCAGTTCCGTAAAAATTGCAACTCTGTTTGATAAACCTGAAGGACGGGTTGTTGATATTGAAGCGGATTATATCTGTTACGATGTTCCTAATGAGTTTATTGTCGGGTTTGGTTTAGATTATGCGGAAAAGTATCGTAATCTGCCTTATGTTGGTGTCTTAAAAGAAGAAATTTACACACACGAGTAATTAGAAAGTTTTTTGTTAGTCAATGAATAATAAAAATAAAAATGGGTTAGTCAGAAATGCCTATGTCTACCTCACTCTCATTATCGTGGGAGTTACGGCTCTTAATTTTTATTTCAAGGGGGATTCTAGTCAGACCAAGGAAATTGGTTATTCGACCCTAGTGAAGGAAATAAAAGATGGTGATGTTAAGTCGGTCACTTATCAACCGAGCGGCAGTGTTGTTAAAGTAACGGGTGACTATGCTAAGGCAAAGAAGAGTTCATCAGAAAATGGGAATGCTGATTTTAATTTCTTTAATAGTGGGTCTGCTTCTGTTACCAAGTTTACATCCATCATCCTACCAAGTGATTCGTCTTTGAACCAATTAGAGAAGGCGGCTAATGATTCTAATACGAAGATAAAAGTTATTCCAGAGAGTTCTAGTGGGACGATTCTGTCTTATGTTTTTAGCCTCTTTGTTCCTTTAGTTATCATGGGAATGCTCTTTTATTTCCTGATGAATCAAGGTGGCGGCGGTGGTGCCAGAGGCGCTATGAGCTTTGGTCGTAATAAGGCTAAGGCTGCCAGTCAGGGGGATATTAAAGTTCGTTTTTCTGATGTTGCCGGAGCTGAGGAGGAAAAACAGGAATTAGTCGAAGTTGTAGATTTTCTAAAAAATCCAAAAAAATACCGTGCTTTAGGAGCACGTATTCCAACCGGGGTTCTTCTTGAAGGCCCTCCGGGTACTGGTAAGACGCTTTTAGCTAAGGCTGTTGCTGGTGAGGCCGGTGTTCCTTTCTTTAGCATCTCAGGTTCTGATTTTGTGGAAATGTTTGTCGGTGTTGGAGCTAGTCGTGTTCGTTCCCTCTTTGAAGATGCAAAAAAGGCTGAAAAAGCTTTGATTTTCATTGATGAAATCGATGCTGTTGGCCGTCGTCGTGGAGCCGGAATGGGTGGCGGAAATGATGAACGGGAACAAACCCTCAATCAGCTTTTGGTTGAAATGGATGGGTTTGAAGGAAATGAAAGTATCATCGTTATTGCTGCTACAAACCGCAGTGACGTACTTGATCCAGCTCTTCTTCGCCCTGGTCGTTTTGACCGTAAAGTTTTGGTTGGCCGTCCTGATGTTAAAGGACGTGAAGCTATTTTGAAGGTTCATTCTAAAAATAAACCGCTCAAGGAAGATGTTGACCTCAAGGTTATTGCCCAGCAAACCCCAGGCTTTGTTGGTGCTGATTTGGAAAATGTTTTAAACGAAGCTGCTCTAGTGGCTGCTCGTCGTAATAAGACTAAGATTGATGCCAGTGATATTGATGAAGCGGAAGACCGTGTTATTGCCGGCCCATCTAAAAAAGATAAAAAAGTTTCGGAAAAAGAACGTCAAATTGTGGCTTACCATGAAGCGGGTCACACTATAGTTGGTTTGGTACTTTCAAGTGCTCGTGATGTTCATAAAGTTACCATTGTTCCACGCGGTCGTGCTGGTGGTTATATGATTTCCTTGCCTAAGGAAGATCAATCTCTTCTATCTAAGGATGAGTTAAAAGAACAACTAGCTGGTTTAATGGGTGGTCGTGTTGCAGAAGAAATCATCTTTAATGTTCAAACATCAGGTGCTTCTAATGACTTTGAACAGGCTACTGCTATGGCGCGTGCTATGGTTACTGAATACGGGATGAGTGATAAACTTGGACCTGTTCAGTATGAAGGTAATCATGCTATGAATCCGGGCCAAATGCCAATGGATAAATCATATTCCAGTCAGACTGCCTTAGTCATTGATGATGAGGTTCGTGAACTTCTGAATGAAGCTCGTAACAAAGCAGCAGATGTTATCAATTCTAACCGTGAGACACATAAATTGATTGCAGAAGCTCTGCTTAAGTATGAAACACTTGATGCAGCTCAAATTAAGTCAATTTATGAAACAGGAAAGATGCCCGATGATGCTCTTGATGATTCTGAAAATGATAACTATGCTTTATCTTACGATGAAGTAAAAGAGAAAATGACTGAATCTGAAAATCAAGCTGATTAATGATTAATAATGAGAGGCTGGAATCAAAATTCCGCCTCTTTTGTATTTGTCTAAATTCATTAAGTTGACGCAGCGGTTAGGAGCAATATTTGTTAGCTAGGCCAATTTGGCCTAACTCCTCTTTTTATTGATACTATTTGGAAGTTGCCTGTCTCTCTAAATTAGAGTTGAAATAAAATCGCCAGATAAAAGGATTTACATTCATTTATCCCTATGATAAACTTACAACTATAGAAAATCTAAGGAGAGATATGTGAACATTTTTCGGAAAAAAGATCCTCGTCACATAAAGACAGAAATGGCACGTAGTCTACGTGTTATGGATTTAGTCTTTTTGGGATTAGGTTCTATGGTTGGAACTGGTATTTTTACAGTAACAGGTATCGGTGCTGCGAATTACGCTGGACCTAGCTTGGTTATTTCCATCATTATTGCAGCGATTGCTGTAGGAATTTCTGCGCTATTCTTTGCGGAGTTTGCCTCACGCATCCCAGCTAATGGCGGGGCTTATAGCTATGTCTATGCTACCTTAGGGGAGTTCCCTGCCTGGATGGTTGGCTGGATGATTATCATGGAGTTTTTAACTGCTATTTCTAGTGTTGCATCAGGATGGGGTTCTTACTTAAAAGGACTTCTAGCTAGTTATAAGATTGAATTACCAAGGGCTTTAAATGGCACTTTTGATCCAAGTCAGGGACACTATATTGATTTGTTACCTATACTGGTCATGATTGCTGTCACAGCACTGGTACTGATGAATTCAAAAACAGCCCTTCGCTTTAATAGTGTCTTGGTTATTTTAAAATTTTCAGCCTTGGCCTTGTTCATTGTTGTTGGTCTCTTCCATTTGAACGCTGAAAATTGGGGAAATTTTGCTCCGTTTGGTTTCGGTCAACTATACGGAGGTAAAACGGGAATTATGGCTGGTGCATCAATCATGTTCTTTGCTTTCCTTGGTTTTGAGTCTCTATCAATGGCAGTTGATGAAACAAAAGAGCCACAAAAAACGGTACCAAGAGGAATTGCCTTATCGCTAATTTCTGTGACAGTCCTTTATGTTGTTGTAACACTTGTTTTAACTGGTATTGTTCATTATACTAAGTTAGGTGTTGATGATGCAGTTGCTTTTGCTCTCAGGCATGTTGGCCTAAATTGGGCAGCTAATTATGTTTCAACTGTGGCGATACTTACCCTTATAACAGTCTGTATTTCGATGACTTATGCCTTGTCGCGGACAGTTTATAGTATCAGCCGGGATGGCTTGCTGCCAAATAATTTTAGCCGCATCTCTCCTCGTTCTAAAATTCCTGCGAATGCCACTTTACTAGTCGGAGTTTTTGCTATCATTTTTACAGGTATTATTCCACTGGCTAATTTAGCAGAATTTGTAAACATCTGCACGCTAGCCTATCTAATCGTTTTATCTGTAGCACTTATAAAACTTCGAAAAGACAAAGGGAAACCAGTAAAAGGGCAATTTAAAACCCCCTTGGTTCCGGTGCTACCAGCACTTTCTATTGTTATCTGTCTCTCGCTAATGAGCCAGTTTCAAAAGGTAACGTGGGTTGCTTTTATTGTAGCCATCGTGCTAGGTATACTAATTTATTTTTCATACGGTTATAAAAATTCAGCTATTTCTACAAAGCAATAAAAACTGGGGTTTGTCCTCAGTTTTTTTGCGCATATTCATAGTATTATCTATCTAGATTTTTTCTAAACTTAAATTGTCAAATTAAGTTGGACAGTTTCACCTGACTCAGAAAAACATGATAAGGTGTTTGATAATTTAGAGATTTTCTAGGAATCTTGTTTCTCCTATCAGCTATAGCTGATAAAATGG
>NZ_JBZFUM010000039.1:0-7390 GCF_058314535.1 Streptococcus sp. ELY_125
TCAGTTTTATGTTCTGAGTTTGATATCGAAAGACCATTGGTGAGAAGCTTAAAAGGTCTAGAACTATGGTTAGAGCAGGCAATCTTTACCTATAACTTAAGATTTTTTAACTAGCACCACGGGTAAGGTATAAATTGGGAGATAACAGAAAAAAACAATGAATAAAACAGAACGTCAACACAAGATTAAAATGATTATCCAAGAAGAGCGCGTCGGAACACAGGAAGAGATCAAAGACAGTCTCGCTAAGCAAGGAATTGCGGTGACTCAGGCGACCCTGTCGCGGGATTTGCGGGAGATTGGCCTTTTGAAGCGCCGCGATGACTCAGGCAAGCTCTACTACAGTCTCTCCACAGATGAGTTCTCTCATCTAGCTGATGCGGTTCAAGATTATCTTAAGCATCTTTCCAGAGCTGGTTTTATCCTAGTCTTAAAGACAGAGCTAGGCGAGGCAGATGTTCTGGCCAATATTATTGACCAAGAGAAACGCAGTGATATTTTAGGAACGGTTGCAGGAGCAGATACCCTCCTTGTTATTTGCCAAGACGAGGACAGGGCCAAGGCTATTGAAGATGAGTTAAGCTGATGGCAAATTTAGAAGAGGCCACTAAGGCTTTACAAAGATTGTTAGCTCAGCATGAAAGTGTCCAAGCTTTTCATGCTGTTCAAAATAAGGTGGAACAACTGCCAGAACTCCGTAAACAAGCTCATGCCATGAAGGCTTACCAGCAGGAGGCCGTGCTTTTTGAAAAACTAGAAAAAAGACGGGCGGCCAACCAGTCAGGGCAGACAGCTGATCAGTTGGAACAAGAATTAGCTCAGCTCCCACTGGTTCAGGATTATCGTGAAAAAATGCAGGATGCCAGTGATCTTCTGCAATATGTCACCAGCAGTATAGAAGAAAAGATAAATGAGGAATTAGGGAATGGCAAAAGATAAAATTTCTCCCGGTATGCAGCAGTATTTAGACATCAAAGAATCCTATCCGGATGCTTTTTTGCTTTTTAGGATGGGAGATTTTTATGAACTATTCTACGATGATGCCATCAAAGCGGCTCAGATTTTGGAGATTAGCTTAACCAGTCGTAATAAAAATGCGGATACCCCCATTCCTATGGCAGGCGTCCCCTACCATTCAGCCCAGCAATACATCGATGTCCTTGTTGATTTGGGTTACAAGGTGGCTATTGCTGAGCAGATGGAAGACCCCAAGCAGGCTGTCGGTGTTGTTAAACGCGAGGTAGTACAAGTTATCACTCCTGGAACGGTAGTTGACTCAACTAAGCCTGACAATGCCAATAATTTTTTGGTAGCGGTTGATTATCTTAGCGGCAGCTATGGGCTATCTTATATGGATGTTGCAACGGGAGAGTTTTACGCCACCAGCCTGAGCGATTTTACAGCCGTTCGCAGTGAAGTTCAGAATCTCAAGGCGCGTGAAATAGTAGTGGGCTATGAACTCGATCAAAGACAAGAGGAAATCTTAACCAAGCAGATGAACCTGTTGCTATCACCGGAATTTCAAGTTTATGATGACGTTCATCTAATTGGTAGTGACTTGTCAGCTGTAGAGGCCCAAGCGGCAGGCAAGCTTTTACAGTATGTGCACACGACGCAAAAACGTGAACTCAGTCATCTACAAACCTTGATTCACTATGAAATCAAGGATTTCTTGCAGATGTCCTATGCAACTAAAACGAGTCTGGATTTACTGGAAAACGCTCGAACTGGCAAGAAGCATGGGAGTCTGTTCTGGCTTTTGGACGAGACAAAGACTGCTATGGGGATGCGGCTCTTGCGAACCTGGATAGACCGCCCTTTAGTCAGTCCGGAGCGCATTTTAGAACGTCAGGAGATTGTTCAAACCTTTCTTGACCATTTCTTTGAACGCAGTGATTTAACCGACAGTCTTAAGGGGGTATATGATATTGAGCGGCTAGCAAGCCGTGTTTCATTTGGTAAGGCCAACCCCAAGGATTTATTGCAGTTAGGTCAAACTCTTGCGCAGGTCCCTAAAATCAAGACAATTCTAACAGAGTTTGATAGTCCAGAACTAGCCGCCTTAAATGCTGATATTGACGCATTGCCAGATCTGTCTACTCTTATTGATGCAGCGATTGATTCAGATGCTTCAGCAACGATTACAGAAGGCAGTATTATCAAAGCGGGGTTCGACGAGCGCCTTGACCACTACCGTCAGGTCATGCGCGAAGGTACTCGGTGGATTGCTGAAATCGAGGCCAAAGAGAGGGAAGCCAGCGGCATTACTACCCTCAAAATTGATTATAATCGCAAGGATGGCTATTATTTTCATGTGACCAATTCTAACCTATCTCTGGTTCCAGAACATTTCTTTCGTAAGGCCACACTGAAAAATTCAGAGCGTTTTGGTACGGCGGAATTAGCCAAAATAGAGGGCGATATGCTGGAAGCACGGGAACAATCCGCTGACTTAGAATATGATATTTTTATTAGTATCCGCAATCAAGTTGAAAAGTATATCCAACGACTGCAAGATTTAGCCAAAAACATCGCCACCGTTGATGTCCTCCAGAGCCTTGCGACTGTAGCTGAAATCAATCATTATGTCCGCCCTGTTTTCAATACTGATGATGTAATTAATATCCAAGAAGGCCGCCATGCCGCCGTCGAAAAGGTGATGGGCAGTCAGGAATACATTCCTAATACGATTCAATTAGATCAAGAGACTATGATCCAGCTCATTACAGGGCCTAATATGAGCGGTAAATCGACCTATATGCGTCAGTTAGCCTTGATTGTTGTCATGGCACAAATTGGTGCCTTTGTTTCCTCCCAGTCAGCTAATCTGCCGATTTTTGATGCTATCTACACCCGTATTGGTGCTGCAGATGATCTGATTTCAGGTCAGTCAACCTTTATGGTGGAAATGATGGAAGCTAATACAGCTATTCAAAGAGCCAGTGCCCGTTCACTCATCCTTTTTGATGAACTGGGCCGAGGAACAGCGACCTATGATGGGATGGCTCTCGCCCAGTCGATTATTGAGTATATTCACAATGAAGTTGGAGCCAAAACTTTATTTGCAACTCATTATCATGAGTTGACAGATCTGTCAATTAGCTTGCCACATCTTGTCAACGTGCATGTATCTACCTTGGAAAAGGACGGGGATGTCACCTTCTTGCATAAAATTACTGATGGGCCGGCTGATAAGTCTTATGGTATCCATGTTGCTAAGATAGCTGGTCTTCCGAAGACTTTATTGGAGCGGGCTGATCATATTTTAGCAGACCTAGAAGCCCACTCGGTCGATCTAATAGAGGAGCAATCCAGAGTTGACAGCCTTGACAAGACCGTCAAGGAAGAGCCGATACCTCATCAGGTATCCCTGTTTGAGGAGTCAGGAAGTGATAGCCAACTCCTTCAAGCGTTAAGAGAGATTGATGTGGTCAATATGACCCCGATGGAAGCAATGAATACTCTTTATGAACTCAAAAAACTAGTATAATTCCTAAGCCCCTATCAGCCGGCGACTTGAACAATTGCACAAAGTGAGGATTTTATGTCAAAAATTATAGAATTACCTGAGGTTCTGGCCAATCAGATTGCAGCAGGTGAAGTGGTTGAGCGTCCCAGCAGCGTTGTTAAAGAATTGATAGAAAACGCTATTGATGCAGGTAGTACACAAATTACCATCGAAATTGAAGAATCCGGCTTAAAAAAAATTCAGGTAACAGATAATGGTCAGGGGATTGAAGGGGAAGATGTACCCTTGAGTCTGCGTCGCCACGCAACTAGTAAAATTAAAAATCAAGCTGATCTCTTCCGCATCAGAACCTTGGGTTTTCGTGGAGAGGCTCTACCCTCGATAGCTTCTATTAGTAATATAAGTCTCAAAACTGCGACTGCAGGTGCAAAATATGGAACCTTATTAGTCGCTAAGGGTGGGGATATTGTGTCGCAAGAACCAATCAGTACACCCGTTGGAACCAAAATCACAGTGGAAGACCTCTTCTTCAATACACCCGCTCGCCTAAAGTACATGAAATCACTGCAAGCGGAGTTGGGCCATATTGTGGATGTGGTCAACCGTCAGAGTCTGGCCCATCCAGAGATTGCCTTTAGTCTGATTAATGATGGTCGAGAGCTGACCAAAACTGCGGGGACAGGTGATTTGCGACAAGCCATCGCGGGAATTTATGGTCTTAATACGGCCAAAAAGATGGTGGAAATTTCAGCGTCTGATCTGGATTTTGAGGTTTCGGGCTATGTCAGCTTGCCCGAATTGACACGGGCTAACCGCAACTATATTACGATTTTAATTAATGGCCGTTATATCAAAAACTTTCTCCTTAATCGTGCCATCTTAGATGGTTACGGTTCCAAACTTATGGTTGGTCGTTTTCCTCTTGCCGTCATTGATATTCAAATTGATCCTTATCTAGCAGATGTCAATGTTCACCCAACTAAGCAGGAGGTACGAATTTCAAAAGAAAAAGAACTGATGCAGTTGATAAAAGATGCGATTGCAGAGAGCTTGAGAGAACAAGATCTAATACCAGATGCCTTAGAAAATTTAGCTAAGTCGAGTGTCCGCCGAAGCCAGGTTCCAGTTCAGACCAGCCTGCCCCTCAAGCGGACTAATCTTTATTACGATAAGGAAGCTCAAGATTTCTTCATTAAGAATGATAATCAAGTTGCTGAGACACGTGCCCCTGAAGAAATTAGTAATGTCAAACAAGTTGACAGACCTGATAAGCAGGTATCTGAAGCTACTGAATCATCTGCCGTTAAGCTAGCTCAGCGTCAGACAGACCTAGAAGATGATCATGAGCATCCAGATATTGATTTTTCCAAAAAATCTCAAACCAAACGTCTACTCAATCGCTTAGAAAACGAAGAAACCTTCCAATTTCCTGAGTTGGACTATTTTGGACAGATGCAGGGCACCTATCTCTTTGCCCAAGGTAATGGCGGCCTCTATATCATTGACCAGCATGCGGCCCAAGAGCGCGTTAAATATGAGTATTACCGAGAAAAAATCGGAGAGGTTGACAGTTCTTTACAGCAGTTGCTTGTTCCCTACCTCTTTGAGTTTATGGCTGATGATTTTATCAATTTACAGGAAAAAAGTTCTCTGCTTAATGAGGTTGGTATCAATCTGGAGCCCTATGGGCACAATACTTTTATCCTGCGGGAGCACCCAATCTGGATGAAGGAAGAGGAAATTGAATCGGGTGTCTATGAGATGTGTGATATGCTTTTGCTGACAGAACAGGTTTCAGTTAAGGAATACCGTGCTGAGTTAGCTATTATGATGAGCTGTAAACGCTCAATCAAGGCCAATCACGCCTTGGATGACTACTCAGCAAGAAACCTCCTTGTTCAGCTAGCCCAGTGTAAAAATCCTTATAACTGCCCGCATGGGCGTCCAGTTCTTGTCAACTTTACCAAGTCGGATATGGAAAAAATGTTCCGCCGTATTCAAGAAAATCACACTAGCTTACGAGAACTGGGGAAATACTAGACCAGATAGGGGAATAGCTCGGCTCAAATCGCTTTAATTTTAGTACCTCTCCTGTGTTTTTAGCCTGTGATCTAGAAGGGCTTAATTCCTAATATCTACTTCACCCTCCTGTTTCAGGGGTCGTACTTCAGGCAGCCTCCCAGATGTTAAAGTCTACACTTTGGTCTTGTGCAAAGAATTTCTTTCAACTGTTTGAGAAATAGTTGAAGATTGTTGATAAAAGTAGCGGATCTAATCTTCTCCACCGCGTAAAGAGTTTGTTCAAAAACATGAGGATGGGACGAGTTTTTGCTCAGACTTTTTTGGTAAAATTTTATAGAAAAATATCTATCCAGAAAGGTACTAAACATGTACGATTACCTCAAAGGTCAGCTGACCAAAATTACAGCAACTTATATAGTAGTCGAAACAGGCGGCATCGGTTATATGATCAATGTTGCCAATCCTTACTCTTTTTCTAATCAGATGAATCAGTCAATTCAAATCTTTCTCCATCACGTAGTTCGTGAGGATGCTCAGCTTTTCTATGGTTTTCACAATGAAGATGAGAAAGATGTTTTTCTTAAATTGATTTCCGTTTCAGGGATCGGTCCGACAACCGCCCTAGCCATCGTTGCTGTTAATGATAATGAAGGTCTAGTAACAGCCATTGAGAACAGCGATATCAAGTATCTCACCAAGTTTCCTAAAATCGGTAAGAAGACCGCTCAGCAAATGGTCTTGGACTTGGCAGGCAAATTTGTAGACCTTCCACAAACTGGTGGAATTGCAGTCAAATCGGCACCATTATCAGCTAATCAAGCTCTCGATGAAGCTATGGAGGCTCTTTTAGCTTTAGGTTATAAGGCTAGCGAACTTAAAAAAATTCGAGCCTTTTTCGAAGGCACTAGTGAGACAGCTGAGAATTATATCAAGCAGGCTCTCAAAATGTTAATGAAATAACAAGATACTAGGAGCGCCAAAAAAGAGTAAATGGAAGACTTAAGCTACATGTTTGCGGCAAGACACTTTATCTTTTGATCAATGCCGCTAAACGACGACAAACGCATACAAAAAGGATTTTTGAGTATTAATAAATCAGATCTATCCCTGTTTTTAAACCAAGTTAATGACACAAGATACTAAGCTGTTCAATCAGCCCTTATAACTATAAAAGGAGACTAATATGACCAAGCGCTGCGGTTGGGTTAAGATGACTAACCCTTTGTATGTTGATTACCATGACAAAGAATGGGGGCGTCCTCTACATGATGAGCGAGCCCTTTTTGAGCTGCTCTGCTTGGAGACTTATCAAGCAGGCCTTTCTTGGGAAACCATCCTCAATAAACGGACAGCTTTCAAGGAGGCTTTTCACGATTACCAGATCGATACCGTTGCGGCCATGAGTGATACTGAATTGGAAGATATTTTGCAGAATCCTGCGGTTGTCCGCAATCGTTTAAAAATTTACGCCACCCGTGCCAATGCTCAAGCTTTTCGCCGGATTCAAGAGATCTATGGTTCTTTTGATACTTATATTTGGTCTTTCGTTGACCGTCACACCATCAATAACCACGTTGAAGATTATCGCCAAGCACCAGCTAAAACTCTCTTGTCTGAACAGGTATCCAAAGAACTGAAAAAACAGGGCTTTAAATTTGTAGGTCCGGTTGCGGTTTATTCTTTTTTGCAAGCTGCTGGCTTGATTAATGACCACGAAATAGACTGCGACTGGAATCCTAATACCCAAGTCAAATAAAAGCACCGCTCAGGCGGTGCTTCAGACTGAAGACAAAGCTCTTGGAATTACATTTCTAAGAGCTTTTTGCTCTGTTTAGGAGTATACTAAAAGAAAACAGTTTGTGAGGTAAGGCCATGTTTCACAAAGAAAAGCCAGATTAT